>JANQUX010000108.1 GCA_030730545.1 Maribacter sp.
GGGCATGGTAATGTTGTATTTTCAGATAATGAGTTAGAGAACTTAAAAAGTTATTTATTGTCAGGCGGTTTTTTACATATTGATGATAATTATGGCATGAAACCATATATCACCCGAGAGATAAAAAGACTTTTTCCTGATACAGAATTAGAAGAATTAGGTGCCGATCATCCTATCTTTTCAAATGCATATTCTTTTCCGAAGGGATTACCAAAAATACACGAACATGATGGGCAGCGACCTCAGGCATTTGCTATTGTAAACGATAATAGAATTATTTTACTATTTACTTCAGAATCTGATTTAGGTGATGGTTGGGAAGACCCTACTGTGCATAATGACACCGCAGCCGTTAGAGAAAAAGCTTTACAAATGGGAGCTAATATTATAACTTATGTTTTTAAAAATTAATCAATGACCTCAAAAACCATTTCGCAAGGTATACTAAGAGCAATAGGTGTAATAATCGGCATAGCACTTTTACTCTATTTTCTTTACACTATACAATCGGTAATAGCATATTTAGCAATAGCCGCTGTAACAGCATTAATTGGCACCCCGTTAGTCCGCTTTTTAAGAAAAATTAAATTACCGAATATTTTAGCTGTTATTATTACCATGCTATTAATGGTCGGTGTTCTAGTAGGTATAGTAGCCCTATTTATACCATTAATATCAGAGCAAGGTAAAAACTTGTCTTTACTTGATATTGATGACCTACAAACAAGTCTAAATACACTTTACCACCAAATTACCAATTACTTGGGCCTATCTTCTCATATAGTAGAAGATGTCATTGACGATGCCGGTTTAGAGAAAAATATTCTACAGGGGTTAGATATTGGCTTTATTCCTAACTTTTTAAATTCGTTCTTAGATGTATTAAGCACAGCAAGCATTGGGCTGTTTTCGGTTCTTTTTATTTCGTTTTTCTTTTTAAAGGACAGCAAATTATTTGAACATGGTCTATTGATATTCGTTCCTGTAGACAAAAAAAAAGGAACCACAAATTCTATTGAGAAAATCAACGGATTACTTTCAAGGTACTTTGTTGGTCTATTACTTCAAATATTTATTCTATTCGTTATTTACACTTTAGTTTTACTCATAGTAGGTATTGAAAACGCTGTAGTGATAGCATTTCTTTGCGCCCTATTCAATATTATACCATATATAGGCCCCATAATTGGCGGCGTAATTATGTTGACTTTGACCATGACAAGTAATTTAGGTTCAGATTTTAGTGAGGTAATATTGCCAAAAACAGGATATGTGTTTTTGGGGTTATTAATCGGTCAACTAGTAGACAACTTTTTCTCTCAGCCATTTATATTTTCTAATAGTGTAAAATCTCACCCTTTAGAGATTTTCTTGGTAATTATTATTGCAGGATTATTATTCGGCACCGTAGGCATGATAGTTGCCGTACCTGGTTACACTGCTATTAAGGTCATTCTGAAGGAGTTTCTTTCTGATAATCAAATTGTAAAATCTTTGACCCATAATCTCTAAGCATTCGTGAATTCTGAAATACTAGCTAGCGAAGTACAGCAGTTTATCAATGATAATTTAAGCAGTGATATTCATAAAATACTTTTATCTAAGTCAAAATTTCTTAAGGTTTCGTCAAAAGAACTGGTCGAACAAATAGAATCGAAATTAAAATCAAAAACGAAATTACCTTCTTGGTTCGGGTCAGATAATATTTACTACCCTAACAAATTAAATCTTTCGCAAACCTCTTCA
>JANQUX010000109.1 GCA_030730545.1 Maribacter sp.
ATTACGTACAACCTGCCTTTTCTGCGAACAATTTTGCAGTCGGCACTTCTCTTTTTAACTGATGCTCTTACTTTCATCTTGTATCTTAGTATCTATATGTAATTCTTGCTTTTGTAAGGTCATACGGACTCATCTCCAATTTAACCTTATCTCCAGGTAATAGTTTAATATAGTGCATACGCATCTTACCTGATATATGCGCTGTTACCACATGTCCATTCTCCAATTCTACACGAAACATTGCATTTGATAATGCTTCGATAATAGATCCATCTTGTTCTATTGCTGCCTGTTTAGCCATAAATTATGCTACTTTTCTATTTTTACCCGTTTTCATTAATCCATCATAATGCCTATTCAGTAAATATGAATTAACCTGTTGCACTGTATCAATAGCTACACCCACCATAATTAATAGGGAAGTACCACCATAAAATAAAGCCCAACCAGCTTGAACATCCATTAACTTAACAACTATCGCCGGTAAAATAGCCAGCAAAGCTAAGAAAATAGATCCAGGTAACGTTATTAAAGACATAATCTTATCTAAATAATCCCCAGTTTCTTTTCCAGGACGAATTCCTGGAATAAAACCACCACTTCTTTTAAGGTCATCTGCCATTTTATTGGTAGGAACAGTAATAGCGGTATAGAAATATGTAAATATTATAATCAATATTGCGAATAGCAAGTTATATGCCCATCCGAAAATATCACTGAACTGTACTTGCATCCACTGTCCAAAGGCAGTATCATCAAAAGCACCTCCGATTAAACCTGGTACGAACATAATTGCTTGAGCAAAGATTATAGGCATTACTCCAGAAGCATTTAGCTTTAAAGGAATATATTGTCTAGAACCCATGATGTTCTTTTCATATCCACCAGAAGCGGTACGTCTTGCATATTGCACAGGTATTTGTCTTGTAGCCATTACTAATAGTATACAAGCCAAAATAACTAAGAACCAAATGATCACTTCTATTAGAATAAACATTAAACCACCATTGTTATCAGTTGTTCTTGAAATAAATTCTTGAACAAAAGACTGTGGCATTGTTGCGATGATACCAATCATAATCAGCAATGAAATACCATTACCAATACCTTTATCAGTAATCTTCTCACCTAACCACATAGCGAATACAGTACCTGTTACTAATATAATAACAGCAGGAACCATAAAATCTAATCCTTTACCTAATAAAAATGCGCTATCTCTAACACCGAATGCTTCTAATCCGTATAAGTAAGCAGGAGCTTGAACAATACAAATACCGATAGTTAACCATCTAGTAATTTGATTAATCGTCTTACGACCACTTTCTCCTTCTTTTTGTAACTTCTGAAGATAAGGTATTGCTATACCCATCAACTGAACTACAATAGAAGCTGAAATATAAGGCATGATACCCAAAGCAAAAACAGAAGCATTAGCAAAAGCCCCTCCTGTAAATGCATTTAAAAGACCAAAAATACCTTGATCAGTGCTATCTGTCAATCCACCTAATTGTGTCGAATCAATACCTGGAAGTACAATTTGACAACCAAAACGATAAACTAACAAAAGACCCAACGTAATAAGAATTCTATTTCTTAGCTCTTCTATCTTCCAAATATTGGATATTGTATCAATAAAATTCTTCATGCTCTCGTTTATGCTTACAAACTTATTGCTTCACCACCTGCTGCCTCAATAGCTGCTTTGGCAGATGCCGTAAATTTATGTACTGAAATTTTTAGAGGTGCCTTTAATTCACCATTTCCTAAAATTTTCACTAAATCATTTTTACCAACTAAACCATTCTCGATCAAAAGATCTAACGAAACCTCGTTAGTTAAAATCTTATTATCAACAAGTTCTTGCAATTTTTCTAAATTGATACCTTGGTAGTCTTTACGATTAATATTCGTAAAACCAAATTTAGGTACACGACGTTGCAAAGGCATTTGACCACCTTCAAAACCAATTTTCTTAGAATAACCAGATCTTGATTTTGCTCCTTTATGACCTCTTGCAGCTGTTCCTCCTTTTCCAGAACCCTGACCTCTTCCAAGGCGTTTTCCGTCTCTATTAACTGAACCTTCTGCAGGCTGTAGATTATGTAAACCCATTTTATTCTAATATTTAAGCTTCCTCTGTGGAAACTAAATGTTTAACTTTATTTATCATTCCAAGAATGTTCGGCGTATCATCATGTTCAACAACCTGACCAATTCTTTTTAAACCAAGAGCCTCTAAAGTCCTTTTTTGATTTTGAGGTTTCTTAATTCCACTTTTTCTCTGTGTAACTTTAATCTTTGCCATAATTTTCCTCTTAACCTTTAAATACTTTTTCTAAAGAGACACCTCTTTGTGTAGCAATAGTCTTTGCATCTCTAAGTTGAAGCAAAGCATCGAATGTAGCTTTTACAACGTTATGTGGATTTGATGATCCTTGAGATTTTGATAGTACATCATGTACACCTACAGACTCTAATACCGATCTTACAGCACCACCAGCAATTACACCGGTACCATGAGATGCAGGTTGGATATAAACCCTAGCTCCACCAAATTTACCTTTTTGCTCGTGAGGTAGAGTACCCTTATTTAAAGGAATACGTACCAAGTTCTTTTTACCATCTTCAATTGCTTTAGCGATAGCCGTTGCAACTTCTTTTGATTTACCTAAACCGTGACCTACAACACCATTCTCATCGCCTACAACAACAATTGCAGAAAAACCGAATGCTCTACCACCTTTTGTTACCTTGGTTACACGTTGAATACCAACTAATTTATCTTTTAAGTCTAAACCACCTGGCTTAACAGTTTCTACGTTTTTATATTTTTGGAACATACTAGTATATTAGAATTTTAGTCCTGCTTCTCTTGCACCATCAGCTAAAGATTTTACTCTTCCATGATACAAATTACCTCCTCTATCAAAAGCCACTTTTTCTAAGCCAGCTTTAACAGATTTCTCAGCGATTGTTTTACCAACCAAAGCAGCAATCTCGGTTTTATTTCCTTTTACTTTTGCGATATCCTTATCTCTTGAAGAAGCGGATACTAAAGTGACTCCGTTAACGTCGTCTATAACTTGAGCGTATATTTCGCTGTTACTTCTAAATACAGATAATCTTGGTTTAACTGCAGTTCCAGAAGAAACCTTACGTATTCTACGTCGGATTCTTAATTTTCTTTGTGTTTTTGATAACCCCATAATATCCTTTATTAAGCTGACTTACCAGCTTTTCTTCTTAATATTTCACCTACAAACTTAATTCCTTTCCCTTTGTAAGGCTCAGGACTACGGAAAGATCTAATCTTTGCTGCAACATGACCAACTAATTGTTTGTCATGTGAAGTAAGCTTTACAATAGGGTTCTTACCTTTATCAGAAACTGTTTCTACTTTTACCTCTGGGGCAATATCTAAAACAATATTGTGAGAAAAACCTAAAGCTAAATCAAGTTTTTGACCTTGATTACTTGCTCTATAACCTACACCTACCAACTCTAACTCTTTAGCCCAACCTTTAGAAACACCTTCAACCATATTAACGATTAGTGATCTATATAAACCGTGCTTTGCTTTGTGCTCCTTAGAATCTGAAGGTCTTGTTACAAAAACCTCACCGTCTTCTACTTTAATCAAAACTCCTGAGAACTCTTGAACCAACTCACCTAACTTTCCTTTAACAGAAATGATATTGTCGTTGATTTCAACTGTAACTCCTTCAGGAATTGCGACTGGATTATTACCTATTCTAGACATTTTCTAAATCTTTAATCAATTAATAAACGTAGCACAAAACTTCACCACCAACTTTTTCTGCCTTTGCTTGCTTACTTGTCATTACACCGTGAGATGTAGAAACAATTGCAACACCTAAACCATTCAAAACACGAGGTAAATCTTCGTTACCTGCATACTTTCTAAGTCCAGGCTTACTGATACGCTGTATTTTCTTGATGACAGGTTCTTTTGTAACCTTATCGTACTTCAAAGCTATTTTAATAGTCCCTTGTACTTTGCTCTCTTCGAACTTGTAACTTAAAATATATCCTTGATCGAATAATATTTTAGTAATTTCTTTTTTTAGATTCGACGCAGGAATTTCAACAACCCTATGTCCCGCTCTACTCGCGTTTCTAACTCTCGTTAGGTAATCTGCAATAGTATCTGTTACCATATGTATATAATTCGGAAACGGTTTTCAGCACTTAAGCTAAACCTGAATCCATTAATAATTCTATTCTTACCAGCTAGCTTTCCTAACACCTGGTATTAAACCGGCATTGGCCATCTCTCTGAACTTCACCCTTGAAATACCAAAAGTTCTCATGTAACCTTTAGGTCTTCCAGTTAATTTACATCTATTATGTAAACGTACCGGAGATGCATTTTTAGGTAATCTCTGTAACGCCTCATAGTCTCCAGCTTCTTTCAAAGCTTTACGTCTTTCAGCATAAACTGCTACAGTTCTTTCCCTTTTTCTCTCACGGGCTTTCATTGATTCCTTAGCCATACTAATTCTTTTTAAAAGGTAAACCTAATTCTGTTAATAATGATTTTGCTTCTTTGTCTGTTTCTGCAGAAGTTACAAATGTAATATCCATACCGTTAATTCTATTGATTTTATCAATATTAACTTCAGGAAAAATAATTTGCTCTGTTACACCAAGGTTATAATTTCCACGACCATCAAAACCTGTAGCTTTGATCCCTTGAAAATCTCTAACTCGTGGTAATGCAGAAGTAACCAAACGATCTAAAAATTCGTACATACGCTCACCTCTCAAGGTAACTTTAGCACCAATTGGCATACCTTTTCTTAATTTAAAGGCAGCAACATCCTTTTTAGACATTGTAGCAACGGCTTTTTGACCCGTTATCATAGTCATTTCATCTATTGCATGGTCAATAAGTTTCTTGTCAGCAACAGCAGCTCCTACACCTCTACTCATTACTATCTTCTCTAACTTAGGAACCTGCATTACATTACTGTAACCAAACTCTTCGGTAAGGGCAGCTACTATTCGCTCCTTATACTCTTTCTTTAATCTTGCAACGTATGCCATAACTAAATTACTTCATTGGATTTTTTGGAAACCCTAACTTTTTTACCATCCTTCATTTCGTAACCTACTCTTGTTACCTCGCCAGACTTGCTGTCGATTAAACCTAAGTTAGAAATATGGATTAAAGCTTCTTTTTTTACAATACCACCCTGAGGGTTTTTAGCACTAGGCTTCTCATGTTTAGATACCATATTGGCACCTTCAACGATGGCTTTATTTTTCTCAAGATCCACACGCATCACTTTACCTTCGGTACCTTTATGGTCACCAGCAGTAATTCTTACCGTATCTCCTGTTTTGATTTTTAACTTTTTCATCTTGTCCGTTATATTATAATACCTCTGGGGCCAATGATACAATCTTCATGAACTGCTTATCCCTAAGCTCTCTTGCTACAGGTCCAAAAACACGAGTTCCTCTCATTTCTCCGGCAGGATTCAATAAAACACAAGCGTTGTCATCAAATCTTATATAAGACCCATCAGGTCTTCTAACCTCTTTCTTTGTACGAACTACAACAGCAGTTGAAACCGCACCTTTCTTGATACCTCCGTTTGGAGTTGCCTCTTTAACAGTAACAACAATTTTGTCACCTATTGAAGCATATCTTCTTTTGGTACCACCAAGAACACGGATAGTTAAAACTTCCTTTGCTCCTGTGTTATCCGCTACTTTTAGTCTAGATTCTTGCTGTAACATAACTTATTTAGCTCTTTCTAAGATTTCTACTAATCTCCAACATTTGGTTTTACTCATAGGACGAGTTTCCATGATCTTTACAGTATCACCAATGTTACAATCGTTCTTTTCGTCATGTGCAACATATTTCTTTGTCTTCAAAACGAATTTACCGTACATAGGATGTTTTACTCTTTTCACTTCAGCAATAACAATAGATTTCTCCATTTTATTACTAGTGACAACTCCTACTCTCTCTTTTCTTAAGTTTCTTTTTTCCATAAAGCCCACCAATTATTGGTTTTCCCTATTAGTTAATTCAGTGGCTAATCTTGCTACCGTTCTCCTTACTTTTCTAATCTGAAGAGGATTTTCTAACGGAGTTACAAAATGTGCCATTTTCAAATCTGCATGTTGCTTCTTGTACTCGGCAAATTTCTCCGTAAGTCCTTCTACAGACATTTCTTTAATCTCTTGTTTTTTCATTATTCCTTACGTTTAATTTCCGCCCTCGTAATCTCGAGCTACAATGAATTTTGTTTTAACAGGAAGTTTTTGAGCCGCTAATCTTAAAGCTTCTTTTGCTACTTCCATAGGAACTCCGGCCACTTCGAACATTATTCTACCTGGTTTAACCACAGCTACAAAATATTCTGGCGCACCTTTACCTTTACCCATACGTACTTCTAATGGCTTTTTGGTAATCGGCTTATCTGGAAATATTTTAATCCACAATTGACCTTCTCTCTTCATAAATCTAGTAGCAGCAATACGAGCAGCTTCTATTTGGCGTGAAGTCAAAAATGTAGCATCATCAACATTCTTTATACCGAACATACCATTTGAAAGTTGGTGCCCTCTACCAGCAAGACCTTTCATACGGCCTTTCTGCATTTTACGGAACTTCGTTCTTTTCGGTTGTAACATTACTTTAGTTCTTTAAAAAATTACTTTCTACGACGTTGTTTTCTTCCACCTTCTTGCTTACCTCCTTTAGCAGAATCTTTTTCCATTCCTACTAATGGAGATAAATCTCTTTTACCGTATACCTCACCTTTCATAATCCAAACTTTTATACCAAGTTTACCATATGTTGTTTGAGCTTCCTGTAAAGCATAATCAATATCTGCTCTAAAGGTCGATAATGGAATTCTACCATCTTTATATGATTCTGAACGTGCCATTTCAGCACCGTTCAATCTACCAGAGATTTGAATCTTGATTCCTTCAGCATTCATACGCATTGCAGCAGCGATTGCCATTTTTATTGCTCTTCTAAAAGAAATTCTACTTTCTATTTGACGAGCAACACTTGCTGCTACTAAATTCGCATCAAGCTCAGGTCTTTTTATTTCAAAAATATTGATTTGAACCTCCTTACCGGTGATTTTCTTCAACTCTTCTTTCAACTTATCAACTTCCTGACCACCTTTACCGATAATAATACCAGGTCTTGCAGTAGTTACAGTTACAGTGATTAATTTAAGAGTACGTTCAATTATAACTCTTGAAACACTAGCTTTAGAAAGTCTGGCATGAATATACTTACGTATTTTATCATCCTCAGCCAATTTATCTCCGTAATCGTTACCACCATACCAGTTAGATTCCCAACCTCTAATGATTCCTAGACGATTTCCTATTGGATTTGTTTTCTGTCCCATTCTAGTTTTCTGTTATATTTTTTGACCCCAAAACCAAAGTAACATGGTTTGAACGTTTTCTAATTCTATGTGCTCTACCTTGTGGAGCAGGACGCAATCTTTTAAGCATTGCACCACCATCAACTCTAATCTCAGCTACAATTAAATCAGCATCTTCTAAACTTGCCTCTTCATTTTTTGCTTGCCAGTTTGCTAAAGCTGAAAGTAACAACTTCTCTAACTTTCTAGAAGCTTCTTTAGGGTTGAACCTTAAAATAGCTAAAGCTTGCTCTACTTTTACACCACGAATTAAATCAGCAACTAAACGCATTTTTCTAGGTGAAGTAGGACAGTTATTCAACTTTGCGAAAGCTACCTTCTTCTTATCAGCCTTAATTCTTTCGGCCATTTGTTTTTTACGAACTCCCATAGCTTACTTTTTTCCTTTGTTTTTCGCTCCTACATGACCTCTAAAAGATCTTGTTGGTGAGAATTCCCCAAGTTTATGTCCTACCATGTTTTCTGTTACAAAAACAGGTACAAATTGTTTTCCGTTATGAACCGCTATTGTCATCCCAACAAAATCAGGAGTTATCATAGAAGCTCTAGACCAGGTTTTAATTACCGCTTTTTTACCGGATGATACACTTTGTTGGATTTTCTTCTCCAAGCTATAGTGAACGTAAGGTCCTTTTTTTAGTGAACGTGCCATTTCTTTCTACTTTTTTATTTCTTTCTACGTTCTATTATATACTTGTTGGTGCTCTTGGTCTTAGAACGAGTTCTATATCCTTTAGCAGGTATACCGTTTCTCGATCTTGGATGACCACCCGAAGCTCTACCTTCACCACCACCCATTGGGTGATCGACAGGGTTCATCGCTACCGGTCTAGTTCTTGGTCTTCTACCTAACCATCTACTTCTACCAGCTTTACCTGATACCAATAATTGATGATCTGAATTAGACATAGCCCCAATAGTTGCCATACAACCTGAAAGAATTAATCTTGTTTCACCAGATGGCATTTTAACAGTAACGAACTTACCATCTTTTGCCATAAGTTGAGCAAATGTACCAGCACTCCGCGCCATTACAGCACCTTGACCAGGTCTCAACTCAATACATGAAATTATAGTTCCTAAAGGAATCTCACTCAATGGCATTGCATTACCGATCTCTGGGGCAACAGCTGAACCAGAAGAAACCTGCTGATCAACCTGTAAACCATTTTGAGCGACTACATAACGCTTTTCACCATCTGCATACTCCAAAAGAGCAATAAATGCAGTTCTATTTGGATCGTACTCGATAGTTTTAACAGTAGCAAGCACATCTTGCTTATCTCTCTTAAAATCTATTACACGATACCTTCTTTTATGACCTCCACCTTTTTGGCGTATGGTCATCTTTCCTTGACTGTTTCTACCTCCCGACTTTTTTAACGGAGCAAGCAAGCTTTTCTCCGGCTTATCAGCAGTAATGGCGTCAAATCCATTTACTACTCTAAAACGCTGTCCTGGAGTGATTGGTTTTAATTTTCTAACTGACA
>JANQUX010000110.1 GCA_030730545.1 Maribacter sp.
TTCGTTCTCTGAGATAGTCATCTCTTTCTATAAAAGCATTTAATTGTTGCCATTTAAATTTATATTTAGGTTCACTTTAAAGGCTTCTGTTGTTTCGTTAATTAAAAGTTCATGTTGGTTAGGGTAAACAATAGCTAAACGTTTCTTCACATTTTCGATTCCAATTCCACCAACTTCGTCGGTTACTAATGGGTTTTTAGATTTACTATTCTCTATTTCAAAATTAATTTTATCTGCATCAGCATTAATTTTAATATGAATAAATGTGCCAGTTATTTTTTCAATATTACTATGCTTTAAGGCATTTTCCAAAAAAGGAATCAATAACATGGGCACAATTTGAATATTCTGATTTTCTATAGAATATGTAGTAGTTATAGGGTATGTTTTGCTACTCTTAAGACAAAACAATTTTATATAATTTTCAATATAATCTATCTCTTTATAAAGCGGTACAATTTCTTGCTCACACTCGTATAAAACATACCTAAGCATGTCTGACAAGTAACTAATACTTTTTTGTGTTCTTCCAGAATCTATGGCAGACAACGCATATATGTTGTTCAAAGCATTAAATAAAAAATGCGGATTGATCTGTGATTTCAATAGCTTTAATTCTGTCTGTAAAGCTTCATTTTTATTGATTACTATTTCCTCTTCTTTTCGTTGAGCCAATAAAAATATTTCCACAAGCGTACCAATCACATAGGCAATTGCAATCAGTAACAAATTGATAAAGAACCGCGAAGGTGGTCTTCGGTTACTTTCTATTGGTGGTCCATCTTCAAATCTAGGTCCTGACCCTGGTCCGCCAGCTCCTGGACCCTGTCCAAATCCGGGTCCAGGCATCTGCCTTATGGTATTTTCTGGTCCTAGTATCTGATCTGGAACAACATTGGTTAAAATTAGGGTGACTACAAAAACCGTAATTATAGAGACTACAGTAAATGCTATATACTTTTTCTTAAGTAATAATTGTGGAACTGTATAGTAGATTAATATGGCAATCACTAAAATTTGAAACACGAGTGCCATTCCGTTTTCCGCCGCAAATTGAATATCACTGCCACTAAAAATCCAAGCAGTTGACCAAATCAGTAACCATAAGGCTACATGAAATATAAAATTCTTATGTCTGTTCATGATGCAAATAAAAGGAATAAAAATTCAAACAAACCCCGTTTACAAGGCTATAAATAGGTAATATTAAAGAGTTCGCTGCTTATAATATGGCATTCACTTAAAAGTAAACGTCAAACACTTAATACGCTCATATTACATTAAAGTTTCTTACATCTTTGTTCTCGAATATTAAGTATAAAATTAAAACATATGAAACGTATTACATTAAAAACAGGATTATTATTTACCATGTTGGTTGCATTTGGAACAGTAGCAGTTAACGCACAGTCTAAAGGAGAAAGAAAAGAACCACCTACATATGCTAAACTTTTAGAAGAAATGGATAAGGATGAAGATGGTCTACTTTCTAAAGAAGAAGTAAAAGGACCTTTAAAAGATGATTTTGATAAAATTGATACCGATGAAGATGGTTTTCTTTCTGAAAAAGAATTCGAAAACGCTCCTAAACCAAAAGGAAGACCTAAAAATTAAAATTTTTGATTGAATACTATTTGTTGAGTTAGCTAAAAGCTTCATGAGAAATCATGAAGCTTTATTTAACAAATAGTCATACGACTTATTTCAAAATAGCTTTCAATGGTATTATTAAGATAACTT
>JANQUX010000111.1 GCA_030730545.1 Maribacter sp.
TTTTAATGTTGTATTTACATATTCTGCTACGGAATTTTTTTTTTTGGTATGAGAATAATGTAATAGGAAGTTAAGGTTTGTGGGCATCATAAATTTTGGTGCGCGCTTATATCCTCCTAAAAAAGTATCAAAATATTTGGTCCAATCATTGACCATTAACTCAATTTCAGCGACTTGAATGTCCTCTTGATTATCACTGGAATTTACAGCATTAATTTCTTTTAAGCCGTTTGCCATATTTTCTGCATAACCAATAATCTTGTTAGGGTCATCAACATATAGTTGTTGAAGTTGATTTAAAACTTGTATCCATTCTTGTTTTTTAACGAAAGTTGCACCCCAGAACGGTCTGCCATCGGGCAAAGCAAGAATGTTTAAGGGCCAGCCACCACTGCCTGTCATCATTTGTAGGGCATCCATATAAATATGATCAATATCTGGTCGCTCTTCCCTGTCCACTTTAATATTTATAAAATGGGCGTTCATAGTTTGGGCGACTTCTTCATCTTCAAAACACTCATGTTCCATAACATGGCACCAATGACAAGCAGCATACCCAATACTTATTAGTATTAGCTTTTTCTCGTCTTTTGCTTGTTGTAAAATTTCGTCATGCCAAGCTTCCCAATGTACGGGGTTGTGTGCATGTTGTAGTAAATAGGGACTACTTTCTTTAATTAGATTATTAGTGTGCTTTTGTGGGGTTGACATCGAATGTTTTTAGTTTTAAGTACAAAAAAAAGCGCCTTAATGGCGCTTTTAATCCTTTTAGGTGATGCTTATTTCACTTCGAAAGTGATTTTCACGTTCACTCTATAATTCTTGATTTTTCCATCTTCAACGGTAGCACTTTGCTCGTTGATATAAACCGACTTAATATTTTTTACTGATTTAGATGCTTCAGATACTGCTTTTTTAGCTGCGTCTTCCCATCCGTTGTCAGAATTTGCTAATATTTCGATTACTTTTAAAACTGCCATAATTAATGATTTTTAGATTTACCGTAAGTTACAAAAATTGGAGGCAAACTTTAATTCATTTCAATTATTAATTAACCGTTTAGCGCGACTACTTCATTTACTTTATCTCCCATCATATTTTTCAGCATCGTTTCAATACCGTTTTTCAAAGTAAAAGTTGATGATGGGCAACCACTACAAGCTCCTTGTAAAATTACATTTACAGTTTTGCTTTCTGCATCGTATGATTGAAACATGATATTACCACCATCGCTAGCCACTGCAGGTTTCACATATTCTTCTAAAATATCAACTATTTCTTGAGAGGTTTCATCAAGCGCTATTGTGCTCTCTGCCGATACAGTTTCAGAAACTTGCGCTTCTGCGCCTATTGCTTTTGCATTGTCAGCAACAATCTGCTTGCCATCTGCGATGAAATTTCTGATTACTTCGCGTAATTCAATATTGATATCTTCCCATTCGGCAACTTCATATTTAGATACAGAAACGTAGTTTTCGTCTATAAATACTTGTTTTACGAACGGAAACTGAAATAGCTCCATCGCCAGTTTAGAATCTCTTGCCTCATCAATATTTTTAAACTCGAAGGCCGATGCTACAATTTTCTTGCTGGCAACAAATTTCATGGTAGATGGGTTCGGTGTAACCTCTGCGTAAACTGTTACAGGTACAGGCTTATCCATGTCTTCTTCTATAACGATAGGCTCCCCTGAATTTAAATACTCAACTAGTTGCTGAGCCACTTCATCTTTCACATCTTCCCACTGAACTATGTCATAACGTTCTAGTCCGATAAAATCACCAGAAATATATACCGTTTTAATAAAAGGTAGGTAGAATAATTGCTGTGCTAAAGGTGAGCTTTTAGCATCATCAATATTCTTGAATTCGTAATTTTTACGTTGAACTAATATGTGATTAGTTTCGAACTTTAATATATTTGGGTTATTGGTCTTAACGACTGTAATCGAATACTCTTTCATTTCATCAAAAATTTTACACAAAAATACGAAGGAAATCTTAGTTTAGCAGCACATAATAATGTTCAGGTTAACTCGTTATAAACTTTATAGTATCGAAACTAAACCTAGTTTTAACATCCCAAGATGAAATACAACTTTTTACTGATATTGATTTTTCTTTTTATAGGTTCAAAATCTTCGGCCCAAGAGGGAATTCCCGTGTATTTTGATTATTTGTCAGATAACTACTATTTGGTTTTTCCATCTATGGCTGGTATTGGCGAAGGAGGGAAAGTTAGGGCTACGGCTAGAAAACAATGGTTCGATGTAGATGATGCGCCGAGTTTACAAACTATTAATGCACATTTTAGATTAGGCGATTCGCCTAGTGGTATTGGTGCTATCATATTTAATGACGCAAATGGTTACCACTCTCAAACAGGGTTAAAGTTAACATACGCTCACCATTTAAGAATGGGTAGTAATGATGTTAGGGTGCTGAACCAACTATCATTTGGACTAAGTGCAACTCTCTTGCAAAGTAGTTTAGATGAAACTGAATTTAGATCAGCTACTCCAGATCCTGCAGTATCAGGAATTAAATTAAGTTCATCATATACAAATATAGATATTGGTTTATCGTATAATTATCAAGAATTTTATACGCACTTTGCAGTTACAAATGCATTGACAGGCAGCAAAAGAAATGTTTATTATAGAGATAGACAAGATAATCCTGATCAATTGGTAATCGATAATATTAGACGTTTTTTAATCTCTACAGGATACGTTTTTGGAAAAAGTGAGTGGCAATTTGAACCATCTGTTCTTTTTCAATTAACAGAGTTTACTAAAGAAAAAACCCTTGATATGAATGCTAAAGTATACAGAGATGTAGATTTCGGTCGTGTTTGGGGAGGTGTTTCTTATAGAAGAAGTTTTGACGGAGCACAATTTCAAGACAATGGTACTTTTGGAGAACAACGTTTGCAATTAATTACGCCAATAGTGGGGGCTAACATTAATAACTTTATGGTTTCTTATAATTATTCATACCAAATGGGCGATATTCGATTTGATAATGGAGGGTTTCATCAAATAACTCTTGGTTATGACTTCGGGCAAACTGGTCGTAAATATGACTGTTACTGCCCAGCAGCGAATTAATAAAAAGGTCTGCTTATTTATAAGCAGACCTTTTTATTTTACTCCCAACTATAATTTTTAGTTTTAGCTTGTTTTTTTATTGCTTTAATCATAGCATTTTCAAGCTCTCCCGATTTTTCCTCTTTTTGATGTTCAGAAATATAAGCTAATCGTTTCTTGTTATATTGTTGTATTTCTTTTTGAATCTCTTCTCTTTCATTCTTTTTTGATTCTACGTAAGATTTTATCTCTTTTTCATTTTTATCCTGTAGCTCTTCTGGTAATTCGTCATTCTCCACAGCGCTTATTTCGAATTCGGCATCATCGTAGGCATCCACCAAATCCCACTTTTTATTATTGTAAAGTCTTGAACTTTTGCTTACCGCTCTTTTCACAGCAACTGCTTCTTGCATTTCTAAGGCATTGTTATCTTGCACTTCTTGTGCGATATATTTTGATTTACCCATCGACCCGTAAGAAACGTATGTTTTGTTTAATCTTGAATTTAGTTTAATTATGATTTCATCATAGGGTGTAGTAATATGTACTACTTCTTTATTGTGGTCTATTGCCATATATTCACCGCCCGTTAACGATGCTCCGTTTTTCCAGTCGGTACTAATGCCTAGTTCATAGTTTCCGCAGAAAATAGTATTTACCACTACGTCTTTTTCATTGGCATTTGCTAATGCAGTTCTGTAATTATACCTGCCTTGATTAAATGGTTCGTTACCGGCAATGAAAATCATACGTAGTGAATCCGGATTCTTATTCCATGGTAATTGGTGTAAAGAGGTCTGCAGTACTTTGCCACAGTATTCTTCACCACCATTAGTAGTTAAGGAGAAAAGCTTTTCTGAAATTTCGTCCAAATCACTACTGAAACCCAGTACTTGTTGAATGTATCCTTCGTTTGCAGAGAGGTTGTCATTACCATACTGATATAATGCAATTTGTAAATTAGGTCTTGTGTCATTACCACATTTAGCATAGCTAAACTCGTTTACAATATCCCATAATTGAGATTTGGCTTGGTTTATTAATCCGTCCATACTATTACTAGTATCTAATAACAATGCTATTTGCACGGTGTTCGTTTCTTTTGGTGCACTTGGTTCAGTAGCTTGGGCAATTAGTTCAATGGTTTTTTTCTTTTCTTTAGTATTGCAGGCAAAAGCCGTAGTTAAGGTTAGAAGTGCTATGCCGAATGATGCAAGTTGTTTAATCGTTTTCATCGTTTTTTGTTTTAAATTCATTGCTAAACTAAAAGCAAAGTATTTCTCTGTAAAGCGAGAATGAGCGAACTGGTCTTTTCACTTAGTTAAGTCGTCTACCTAGTGTGCAAAGGCATAAAAGTACATGCTTAAAATGTGTGTTTTGAATAATTCTCATTTTTTAGTGCCACAATAATCAGCTAAGTTTACCGTAGTAATAGCAGATGAAAAATTATAGTATATATATAGTAATATGTTTTCTTTTGGGATGGAATTGCCTTCTGTCTCAATCGCAAAATGATGCCCTAAAATTTAAATTAAAAGGTAGGGTAGAGGTCAGAAATTCGGGGAAACCTATTTCTGGAGTTTCCATTTCTAATCAGATGGGAAATTTTGTAATTACAAACGGATTAGGCGAATTCGAGATTAGAACCAGAATTGGAGATCAACTTGTAATAGAACATGATGATATTGAAACCCTACGTTACGATGTAGAGAAAAATGATGATGTTTTAATCTTGGTAGAAGATTTCGAGACTTCTACCATGAGCAGCCGATCAAAATCGTTGCCAGATATAGCTGTCAAACACCAACAGTTATTAGACTCTGCCGAAGAATATAAAACTCAAGATATTGAGCGAAGTATTGATTTGGTAACGCAGTCAATTTCAATTTTAGGTAAACGAGGGCGCAAGAAAGAGTTGGCAAGGTCGCTTTCAAAACTTGGTGAGATATATCAATATCATAAACAATTAGATCTCGCGATTGATAATTATGAAGATGCTTTAGACAATAATAAAACCATTGCAACTTCATTATTGCTGGGTAAAGCATATAATCTAACTTCTAGATTTGAAGAAACTTTAGAATTGTTGAATCCGTTATTAGAAATCAAGTCCATGCCGCCACATCAAAGTGCCGTATTGTATGAGTTATTAGGTGATGCTAATAAAGGTGAAGGTAAAACACAGTTAGCCTTAAACTTGTACAATAGAGGTTTGTTGATAGCGGATAAAAATCAGATCACATCAAAAATGATCGATTTAAATTCTAAAATCGCAGATACCTATTCTCTAGGAAATCAGAATATGGAGGCTGAAGCTTATTATGATAGTTCATTAGAATTAGCCAATCAATCTGAACCGAAAAGAGCATTACAGGAAAAGGAAAAGGTGGCTGATTTTTATAACACCAAAAATAGATTCAATGAAGAAATTACCATGCGTAAAAGTAGTCTTCAAGAATTAAAAAAACTCAATTCGCCCAATGCAGGTATAAAGAAATTAGAACTTGGCGATACTATAACGTCGCAACGAATAAATTACAAGATAGCGAATGCCTATATCTCTCAAGATAAATATAATGAGGCTATACCGTTTTTAGAAAAAAGTATTATCGAAGCAAATTCTGATGACGACTTAGTGGTTCAGAAAGACGCTACTAGAAAATTATCTGAAGTTTATAAGGTAAAAGGCGATTTTACCAAAGCATTAGATACCTATCAAACCTATGTTGCACTGGTAGATTCATTGTATGTGCGTAAAGAACAAGAGATTTCTAGGGCAAATCGTTTTAATAGAGAAATTGCAAATGCGCAAAATAGGCTTACTGGTTTAGAGCAAGAAAGAGAATTATCGCAAAGTAAATATGATTTAGCTCTTACAGAGCAAGAGTTGGTGCAAGAGAGTAATAAACGACAACAGTTGGTAATTTATTCACTCATATTCGGACTCTTACTAACCTTATTGGCAGCTTTCTTTTTCTATCGCAGCAATCAACAGCAAAAACTGGCAAATAACCTTTTAGCTCTAAAATCGTTGAGGTCACAGATGAATCCGCATTTCATATTCAATGCGTTAAATTCTGTAAATAACTTCATTTCGAAAAGCGATGAACGCAGTGCTAATAGGTATTTAAGTAATTTTTCGACCTTAATGCGTTCAGTACTTGAGAACTCTGAAGAAGATTTTATTCCGTTAGAAAAAGAGTTACAACAATTAGAACTTTATATCAATTTAGAACACTCTCGTTTCGAAGATAAGTTCGATTACTCAATTAAGGTAGATGAAAAGGTACAAGTGTCTAAATTTCAAATTCCACCAATGTTATTGCAGCCTTATATTGAAAATGCTATTTGGCACGGTTTACGTTATAGAGATGATAAGGGTGAATTGTTGGTTACCGTCAAAGAGAATAGTGCAGATTCTATAATTATATCTATTACAGATAATGGAATCGGCAGAAAGAAATCTGCAGAAATTAAAACCCAAAACCAAAGAAAACAAAAATCTAAAGGTATGGGCATTATTAAACAACGTGTTGCTATTTTAAATGATATGTACACCGATAAGGTTCATATTAAGATTTCGGACCTGCAAGCAGATGGTACAGGTACAAAAGTGCTATTTATTTTAAAAAGAGAAAAATGAGCTTAAGAGCAATTTTAGTAGAAGATGAAGCTAATAGCAGAGAGATTTTAAGAAATTATATCTCTAAATACTGCCCTAGTGTAACTTTGTTGGGTGAAGCATCATCTATCAAAGAGGCTTTAGTTTTAATTGAGAATAATGTTTTAGACTTGGTGTTTCTTGATGTTGAAATGCCGTTCGGTAATGCTTTTGATCTACTTGATCAATTACCAGACAGAACTTTTGAAACCGTTTTTGTTACCGCTTATGATCACTATGCGAAAGATGCCTTAAATAATCATGCAGCATATTATTTGACAAAACCGATAAATATCGATGAGTTGATCAAGGCCGTAGAATATGTTAGCGGAGTTCGTGAAAAAGAAGCAAGTTTAGAAGGTGAGGTTTTAAGTACTAAATCTAAAGGGGTAGAGGGTAAGTTGACCTTGCCACAGCAAGACGGATTCCAAATTTTGAACGTTGCAGAAATATTATATTGTAAGGCAGATGATAATTATACCGAAATATATTTATTGAACAAGAAAATATTGGTCAGTAAAACCTTGAAGTATTTTGAAGATGCACTTATTGATTTTCCCTTTGCTCGGGTGCACAAATCGTACCTTGTAAATGTAAACGAAGTGGTCAAGTATCGCAAGGGTAAAGGCGGTAGCGTAGTAATGTCTAACGGAAAAGAGGTGATGGTTTCCGCATCAAAAAAGAAAGATTTTCTATCCTATTTTAATTAAAAAAAATACAATGATAAAAGCAGTTAGAGGTAAAGAACCCATTATTGGAGACGATTGTTTTATTGCAGAAAATGCAACGATTGTCGGTGAAGTAAGCATGGGTAAGCAATGTAGTGTGTGGTTCAACGCTGTGCTGCGTGGCGATGTTCATTTTATTAAAATGGGTGATAAAGTAAATATACAAGATGGTGCGGTTATTCATTGTACCTATTTAAAATCACCAACAACTATAGGTAATAATGTATCAATCGGTCATAATGCTATTGTGCATGGGTGTACTATTCATGATAATGTATTGGTTGGTATGGGTAGCATAATTATGGATGACTGTATTGTGGAAAGCAATAGTATTATTGCAGCCGGGGCAGTGCTAACAAAAGGTACACATGTGCCATCAGGAAGTATTTTTGCCGGCATGCCTGCTAAAAAAATAAAAGATATAAGTCCCGAATTAAGCTCTGGTGAAATCAATAGAATTGCCGAAGCTTATACCATGTATTCTGGTTGGTTTAAAGAAACTGAGTAAATGCAAATAATCATTTACATATCGCAATCTATCTAAAATACGTACTTTTGCGCCACCAAAACTAAAAGTTATGAACGCATATGTTTTTCCTGGGCAAGGTGCTCAATTTGTAGGAATGGGTTTAGATCTGTATGAAAAATACCCTATTGCAAAAGAATTGTTTCTTAAGGCAAACGAAATACTTGGCTTTGAGATTACAGAGGTAATGTTCAGAGGTACTGCCGAAGGTTTGAAAGAAACCAAGGTAACTCAACCAGCTATATTCCTTCACTCTGTTATATTGAGTAAAGTAATGGGAGATTCGTTTAAGCCAGATATGGTTGCGGGTCATTCGCTTGGGGAGTTTTCTGCTCTTGTTGCAAATAACACTCTTAGTTTTGAAGACGGATTAAGATTGGTTTCGCAACGAGCTTTGGCAATGCAAAAGGCATGTGAACTGAAACCATCGACAATGGCAGCAGTTTTAGGATTGGAAGATGCCGTCGTAGAAAAAGTATGTTCAGAAATTTCAGGAATTGTTGTTGCCGCAAATTATAATTGTCCGGGTCAATTGGTAATTTCTGGTGAGATATCCGCAGTTGAAGAAGCCTGTGAAAAATTAAAAGAAGCAGGCGCAAAACGTGCGTTAATGCTACCTGTGGGTGGTGCTTTTCACTCTCCGTTAATGGAGCCCGCTAGAGAAGAATTAGCAGCGGCCATAGCTAATACTACTTTTTCGACACCTAGTTGCCCAATTTATCAAAATGTGCCAACAACGGCGGTAAATAGTGCAGAAGAAATTAAAAAGAACTTAATGTTGCAATTGACAGCACCTGTAAAATGGACTCAGAGCGTTCAACAAATGGTAAAAGATGGTGCTACGATTTTTACTGAAATAGGTCCGGGTAAGGTATTG
>JANQUX010000112.1 GCA_030730545.1 Maribacter sp.
GGGCATTCCCATCGCAACCAATATCGTTAGATGCAAAAGGAAACATCCCTTATACTCCGTTTTTTAAAGAATATTTACCACATGCCCCTCAGGCACCGGTAGAACTTTCGGCAAAACTGAATGCCAACGAAAATCCGATCGGGCCATCGCCTATGGCCATCGCTGCTATGCAGAAGTATGCCGTTGGAGGAAATCGTTACGCTTGGAAAGAGCTATACGAATTAATGGATAAAATAGCTGCATATGAAGGCGTAAAGGCTGAATCAATTATGATGGGACCGGGTTCATCTGATCTATTGGAAAAAACAGCTATGGTCTTTTTTAAGGAAGGTGGTAACATTATTTCAGCAGATCCAGCCTACATGTCTCTGATCAAAGTCGCAGAGGCAACTGGGGCAACTTGGAAACCTATTAAACTAAAAGACGATTGGTCTCACGATTTGGCAGGTATGGAAGCAGCTATTGATTCTGACACCAAATTAATCTATATCTGCAACCCTAACAACCCCACCGGAAGCATAACCGAACATAATGAACTTTTAGATTTCTGTTCACGAGTTTCTGAAAAAGTGCCTGTTTTTATTGATGAAGCCTATTTAGGATTTTTAGGAGAAGGTTTAAAGAAAAGTATGGTTTCGTTAATCAACGAAGGTAAAAACGTAATGATCGCACGTACGTTTTCAAAAATACAAGGTATGGCCGGGCTACGTGTAGGTTATGTGGTCGCCCAACCGGAAACTTTAGAAATCATACAGAGTGTAACACGAGGTGGTATGGGCATAACCCTACCATCGGTTCACGCAGCAATGGCGAGTATGGACGACACTGCTTTTTCTGAGAAGACTATTGTTTTAAATAAGGAGTGTAGGGAGTACGTATATAAAAACTTGAAAAGAATGGGGTATGATTATGTTCCATCTTCTACCAGTTTCATCATTTTCCCGATTGAAATGGACGGTAAACCTTTCTTAGAAAAAATGACCGCCGAAGGTGTTGGCGTAAGAGCTTTTGAAATCTATGGTAAAAACTGGTGCCGAGTAAGCATGGGTACTATGGATGAGATGAAGTTGTTTACAGCTGCCCTTGAAAAAGTGCTAGTTTAAGTTTGAATTAGTCCAGGAGTTGGAAGATTGGATAATTGCCTTGACACAAAAATCCTGAATTCAACTCCTTCGGACTATTCATAATTCATCTATCTGCTCAAACCAAAACACTCGAAAAATGAATTTTGCACTACAGAAAACCCTCGAATTAATCCTAATTATAGGACTTGGTGTGCTTCTACAAAAGAAGGTAGCGAAGCAAGATTTAAAAGGTGTCAAAGTCCTTATTTTAAGTGTGGCGTTACCAGCGACAATATTCGTAGCTCTCTTAAAAATAGAACTTAACGGAACCTTATTAGTTTTTCCGTTAGCAGCCTTAACTTTTAATCTTTTGATGTTATTGGCTACCAAATATTTTTTGGCCGCATCTTTACATAAAGAGGAGAAAAGTAAAAAACGGACCCTGATGATGCTTTTACCATCTACTGCACCTGGTCTTTCATGCTTTCCATTTATTGTAGCTTACTTAGGTGATGATACCTTAGCACTAGCTGCACTTGCAGATATTGGAAATAAAATATTTGTTCTGATACTTCTATACATGCTAGCCATGCATTGGTATCGAAAAAATGCTGTTGTTAAAAAACATGAATCTTCTTCGGCAAAATTAAAAGGAC
>JANQUX010000113.1 GCA_030730545.1 Maribacter sp.
GGTACTAACGGCTTCTGTTTTATTTTTTGTAAACGGATATTCGCAAGCAGATTGCATATTAGGGGTAGGGGTTACCGATGATGCTACTATCGCAGAAATTTTTCAATTCAATGAGTTGCAAAATGAAAAATTAAAAAATCTTAGTGCCGATTTAAAATCTAAAAGTGATGAGCTAAATAACGAGTTGGTTAATATAAAAGATAGTCACCCGCAGAGCAGTGTTACCGAATTACGCCAATTGGCAGATAAGTACAAGGGCGTCATGGATAGTTTAGGAAAGGTTCAGGCAACTACTGATAAAAAAATGTTGGCTTTATTCAACCCTAAGCAATACGAACTATACCAATCTTTATGTAAAGAGGCTTATCGTTCTCCTTATATTGTTGCGCCCACAATGTACACAGATAGTATTGTTGATGAAAACAGATAAGTTCTAACTAACTTTCTCATTTACAGTTTGTATTTTTACGGCTTCTAAAATATAGACATGTATAGGCTTTTTATTAGACCTCTTTTATTTCTTCTTGACCCCGAGAAAGTTCATCATATTAGTTTTTCAAGCATTAAGTTTTTCTCTAAAATAGGACTATCTGGTCTTATTAAATCTATGTTCGTAGTTGAAGATAAACGTTTGGAACGTGAGCTATTCGGATTGAAATTTAAGAATCCGGTTGGTTTGGCTGCTGGGTTTGATAAAAATGCTGTCTTATATAACGAATTATCAGATTTCGGATTCGGATTCGTAGAAATTGGCACACTTACCCCAAAACCACAAGATGGCAATCCGAAGAAAAGATTGTTCCGTTTAAAAGAAGATAAGGCAATCATAAACCGAATGGGATTTAATAACCACGGTGTTTTTGAAGCGGTCGAGAATTTAAAGAAAAAACATAAGGTGCTTATTGGTGGTAATATTGGTAAGAACAAAGTGACACCAAATAATGAGGCAATTAAAGACTACTTAATCTGTTTTGATGCTTTATTTGATCACGTAGATTACTTTGTTGTGAATGTAAGTTCGCCAAACACACCTGGCTTAAGAGAATTACAAGATAAAGAGCCATTAACGGCTCTGCTAAATGAGCTTCAAATAGAGAATTCAAAACAAAGTGAACGCAAGTCGACTGTACGTAAACCTATTTTATTAAAAATTGCGCCAGACCTAACCGATAGCCAATTATTAGATATTATTGATATTGTAAAAACAACAACTATTGATGGTATTATAGCCACCAATACAACTATTTCTAGAGAGAATTTGAAATCTCATGCTTTGGTAACAGAAGAAGCTGGCGGACTAAGTGGTGCTCCATTAAAAGATAGAAGTACTGAGGTAATTCGTTTTTTAGCGGAGAAGAGTAACAAGGCATTCCCGATTATTGGTGTGGGTGGCATAAACTCTGCCGAAGATGCTATCGAGAAATTAGAGGCTGGTGCAGATTTAATTCAATTATGGACAGGCTTTGTATATGAAGGTCCGGCTTTGGTAAAGGAAATTAATAAAGCGCTTATTGAAAAAGCTGCGGTTTAAGATTTTACTACTACTATAAAATATAAATGCCCTTTTACAAATTGTGCAAGGGCATTTTATATATGTGAGATTTTAATTTAGGGTTTAGTCCAGTAATCAACTACAAAGACATCATCTAAAAACGGAGTCAATACAGCACCAAAGGCTTTGTGGTCGGGGTTCGGTAAGTAAATGGAACGATCT
>JANQUX010000114.1 GCA_030730545.1 Maribacter sp.
ACTCAGGAGAGCGTGATGCTCAAGCATTAGCACAAGCTGCTCGGGTTTCGTTTGGGGATTTGGATATTTCGGATGATGGTCGGTATTTATATGTTATGAATTTGTACGATCGCAGGCTTTACGAAATTGATTTGACTGACCCGCTCAACCCCGTAGCACCTACGGCAGCAAATAAAGCAACAAAAATAAAGTCATGGGCAATTCCTGAGCCTTGTGCAGCCGGAACGGGCGTTGCCCGTCCGTGGGGAATAGACTTTTACCGTGGCGAACCGTACATCGGTGTAGTTTGTGATGCCTCTACCACGGAAGTGTCCTCAGACCTTAGCTTCACTATTTATTCATTAGATGTTGCAAGCGGTACGTTTTCGCCCAAGTTTACTTCTGCCTTAGATTTTCCTTCTAAGTTTTCTGTAGATGAATCTGCCATAGTAGAAGTAATAATATTACTCGCCAAGATCCAAGGTGTAGCGCTGGTATTGACAACTGTATTTTCACTTCGGTTACTATCATAAACTGACATGCCAGAAGAAACTTTAGATTCTGTATACGTGCCATCAGAGAAAAAATGTACCAAAGTTGAAGAAAATAGAATTTCTGAATAGAAAATATGGGCAATTCTTATCAAATAATAACCAAAGAAAGATACCAAAACAGGGTAGTAAAAGGTAGTAAAAAAAGTATTGAAAGATACATCTATATTGAACTGTTTAATTGCAAAAAATAGATATATAAAACTAAGAAACATCAAAGCCCTACCAACTATTGCTACATAAAATCGAACGGTTCTGGCTATTAAAGGTAATTGACTAGTTACATATACAGGCTGGGTCTCTTGAACAGCATCACCTTCAAAAGCACCTTTGTTCATACTACCCTCTAAATCTAGAAAAGGCTTTTCATCTATATAAATACGGTTTGGCATTTCTTTATATCTTTTATTGGCCATTTCCATCTCAAAACATCTAAATATATCTTTAGGGTGAACAGATACCTGAATGTGATCCTTGTATTCACTTACCGAGGTTTCAGGATTTAAAACATAAAGTCTTTTAATGCATAAAAAAGCTGTAATGGCAACTAAGCTCGCAGAAAGTAAAAAGAGTAATGAAATTGGTAATAAAGTATTTACATTTATATTAGGTATGGTGCCACCATTTCTTGCAATCATCTCAAGAATTAACGGGGTAAGCACAGCAATTACAACATTAATAGCTATTTTTTTGGAATTATAAACATTCGCATCCGGATTTGAAATTCTTTTTTTACTTGGGTGGTAATACAACCATACAATCAATTGCTTTATGAGAAATACGATACCATATATTGTTATTATTTCAGATTTTTCGGAAACGCTTAGCAAACCAACAGAAATAGAAAAAACGGTAAGGAGATAGACAAAAAAGTAAATTAAAAAAATAAAAAACAAAGAAGAAACACTTTCTAATAATACCCTAAATCCTTTAGGCAAAAATATAAAACGCTCATAACCGCTAATCAGAAGCCTAGAAAGGAAGCCATTTTTTTCTTTAAAAGTCGGATTGATTCTATTCATTAGAATCTTTTTAATATCTGACTTACTGTAAACTTTTTTTATATGATCTTTTTCTATGTAATCTTTTTCTTTTAGGTCTTTTTTTTTGTAAGCTCTTTCACAAATATCTTGAGGTACATCTCGACCTACCAAAAATCTAAAAAGTCTTATGCTACC
>JANQUX010000115.1 GCA_030730545.1 Maribacter sp.
TTATCCATGCTTTCATCTATCATTCCAGATATTTTTACATATCCGCCTAAAGGCAACCAACCGATTCCGTATTCGGTCTCCCCTATCTTCTTTTTAAATAGTGAAAACTTCACATCAAAAAACAAATAGAATTTCTCAACTCTGGTTTTAAAATATTTTGCTGGTATAAAATGCCCTAACTCGTGTAGTACTATAAGTATAGAAAGGCTTAAAAAAAATTGTATTGTCTTTATTATAATGGGGCTCATTCTTTTTTCCTGAAAATTAAAATCGCACAAAAGTACATTTTTACAACCGCTAAAAAAAAGAAACACACTAAGGGAGTGGTATTTTATGAATAATTTATCAGCTGGCAGGGTCAATTCACTTGAAAAATAAATAGCCCTAGCGTACCTTTGTAAAAAATTCTTATGCGTTCTTTTTTCGCTAAATTCAAATTATTCGGTCTCGTACTACTGCCTATTTCTGCAGTTATCATGTATCTTTTCTATAATGCCTTACAACCTGTAAAACTGTTACCGGTATATTCGCCTGCTATGGTAAATGCAGAATTGGTTTCTGAAGAGATTCAGCATGTTAGAAAATACCATACTATCGCCGATTTCTCGTTGACCAACCAAAATGGCGAAACAATTACTCAAGATAATTATAAGGATAAAATTTACGTTGCCGATTTCTTCTTTACCACCTGCCCTACTATTTGCCCCATAATGACCAAAAACATGGTCGATTTACAAAAAGCCCTTGATAACGATTCTGATGTAATGTTATTATCGCATTCGGTAACACCAGAAATAGATTCTGTAGCTCAGCTTAAGAAATATGCCCTAGAAAAAGGGGTGGATGATGCAACATGGAATTTAGTTACGGGTGATAAAAAACAAATCTATGATCTTGCCCGTAAATCGTATTTAGCAGTAAAAACCGATGGTGATGGCGGACCGTTTGATATGATACACACCGAAAATTTCATTTTGGTAGATAAGAAAAAGAGAATTCGAGGTTTCTATGATGGCACCAAGAAAGAAGATATTGAAAAGATTTTGGCCGACATTGAAATTTTGAAAAAGTCTTACGACGAAAACAACGATTAAACCTTTAAAGTAAGACAGTATAGCAGTATTAGATTTAAGTTGTATTAATTTCCTAATTGGATTATTTGCTTTACTTTTGTTACTTATAATGAATCTAAATAAAGATTGGAAACTACAGTCGCACATTTAAAAAGAGGTCAAAGGGGAATTATAAAAGAATTCACCGAAAACCTATTACCTATAAAACTGCTAGAGCTAGGTTGTTTACCAGGTAATGTAGTAGAATTAGTGCAAGTAGCTCCTCTAAATGATCCCATTTATATCAATGTTAACGGATCGCATATTGCCATAAGAAGAGAAATGGCCTTACATATAGCACTTGATATTATTGAAGATAATGTGGTTATATGAGCAAACAAATCAATGTAGCCCTTATCGGGAACCCGAACACCGGTAAAACTTCGGTTTTTAATCAACTTACCGGGTTAAACCAGAAAGTAGGTAACTACCCAGGTATTACCGTTGAGAAAAAAGAAGGAATCTGTAAACTTCCCCGAGGTGTAAAAGCCCATATTTTAGATTTACCTGGCACATACAGCTTAAACACAACCTCTTTAGATGAAAGTGTTGCTGTCGAACTGCTTCTCAATAAAAATGATAGAGACCACCCAGATGTGGCCATTGTAGTTTCCGATGTTGAGAACCTAAAAAGAAATCTTCTCCTTTTTACACAAATAAAAGATTTAAAAATACCCACTATACTGGTCATTAACATGGCAGACCGTATGTCTCGAAAGGGTATTACCATAGATATAGAATTACTAGAAAAAAAGCTAAACGCCAAAATTGCATTAGTAAGTACCCGAAAAGAAACGGGTATAGAAAAACTAAGAGAATTAATTGCCGATTATAAGAATTTACCAAAAACGCAAAATGTAGACATCTCTGTAATCGCGCCCGATTATTTTGAGAAACTTTCTACCACCTTCCCAAAAGAAGATGTGTACAAACTATGGCTGGTTATAACTCAAGATGTCAATTTTATGCCTCTTGAAAAGACATTATTTAAAGATGCCACTTCGTTTGCCACCAAATCTAAATCTGAATTAAAGCGTCTTCAACAGAAAGAAACGATTTTAAGATACCAGTTTATTAACGGAATTTTAAAAGAGACCTATAAGGTCGACGTCAATGCTGCCAAAGGTTTTAGAGCAACTTTAGACAAGGTACTAACACATAAAGTATTTGGCTACCTTATATTCTTTTTAATTCTATTGACCATATTTCAAGCCATTTATGGTTGGAGCGAATACCCGATGGATCTTATTGACGGTTTTTTTGCATCAGCTACAGAATGGGTAAAAAACACATTGCCACCAGGGGTTTTCACAAACCTAATTGCAGAGGGAATTTTATCTGGTATTGGCGGTATTGTTATTTTTATTCCACAAATAGCGTTCTTGTTTCTTTTTATAGCCTTGTTAGAAGAAACAGGCTACATGAGTAGGGTCGTATTTTTAATGGATAGGATAATGCGCCCGTTTGGATTAAGTGGTAAAAGTGTAGTTCCGTTAATATCAGGAACAGCATGTGCTATACCTGCAGTGATGGCTACCAGAACTATTGAAAACTGGAAAGAACGATTAATCACCATATTAGTAACTCCGTTTACCACCTGCTCGGCTCGTTTGCCCGTATACCTGATTATCATAGCATTGGTCATACCAGAAGGTAGCTTTTTAGGCTTAAGCTATAAAGCACTGACCTTAATGTCATTATATTTAATGGGTTTTGGAGCTGCTATTCTATCGGCAGTAATCTTAAATAAAATACTTAAGATCAAGAGCAAATCTTTCTTTGTGGTAGAAATGCCAAATTACAAATTACCATTGCTTAAAAACGTAGGCTATACCGTTCTTGAAAAGACTAAAAGTTTTGTTTTCGGGGCAGGTAAAATCATTTTAGCAATTTCTATAATTCTATGGTTTTTAGGCTCTAACGGATCTTCTGACGAATTTAAAAATGCAGAAACCATTGTAACCAACCGTGTAGAACAAGAAGGTTTCAGTACCAGTAGTGAAATTTATTTTGACACCCATCAAGATGGTTTAGATATAAACAACCCAAATGCATCTGACCAACAAAAAGAACTTGAAGAACGCGCATTAGCGCAAGAAATAGCAGGTTATAAACTAGAGCACTCTTATATGGGCCATATGGGTAAAGCTATAGAACCTATTGTAAGACCTTTAGGCTATGATTGGAAAATTGGTATCGCCGTCATCACCTCATTTGCAGCTAGAGAAGTTTTTGTCGGCACATTGGCAACTATTTACAGCGTAGGTAATGATGAAGAAGAAACCATAAAAAATAGAATGGCTGCAGAAGTAAACCTTAGAACTCAAAAGCCACTATTTAATTTGGCTTCTGGTGTTTCGCTACTTCTATTTTATGCATTTGCCATGCAATGTATGAGTACATTGGCCGTAGTAAAAAGAGAAACGAATTCTTGGAAATGGCCTGCGGGGCAACTAGTATTTATGAGCCTATTTGCTTATATTGTTGCTTTAATAGCTTATCAATTATTAAAATAAAAACACATGATACAACACATCTTAGTCTACATCACTTTAGCTATTTCTGTTGGTTATATAGTTACTAAATTTTTTATCCCAAAATCTATTTGGTCCAGTAAAAAAGAAAGCTCAAAGGCTTGTGGCCAAGATGGTTGTGGCTGTCATTAGATTATAGATTTTTGTTAAAATTTATTTAAAACGTTCCTAACAGTTTCTAAAATTGTAACGTTACTTACATTGGTTCGTCTAGATTGCGTAAGAATAATCGAACCTATGAACAAAAAATTACCTTTTCTAGCTTTTTTCACATTTCTAATTTTCAACCTATTTAATGCCAATGCACAAAGCTTAAGTGCAACTGTTATTGATAGTGCTAGTCAACAACCCATACCATTCGCCACTATACAACTAAAAGATAAAGGTGTAATTACCAATGAGGAAGGTAAATTCAACTTCCTTTTAAACGAAACTATTACTGAGTCTGACTCCTTAACTATTTCATCTATTGGTTATGAAACACTTTCCAAACCTATTTCAGAATTTACTACAACCAAAATTGCACTTGTACCTAAAGCGATAGAGTTAAGAGAGGTTATTGTATCAAATAAAAACTATACGGCTGAAGAGATAATGGATTTCGTTGAAGATAATCTAGAAAAGAACTATACCAATAATCTCACTAAAAAAAGGTTGTTTCATAGATCATCATATTTTGACCGATGGACAAAGTGTAATTTTAAAGTTAAAAAATCTTCTATAGATGTCTTAAACCAACAGTTTATCGATAGCGTTATTTCGACTGTACCAAAAAATGATGCTTATTATCAAGAATTAGTGGGCGATTTATATGGTAATTATGATGAAGAATCACAAAAATTAGATTTGTTAAAAGCATCTAAATTATACGATAAAAACACCTCTCTTAATCAAGAAAAGATGGAAGAAAAATTTAACTCCATCTTAAAAGAAAATGTAAAGCCTGGATCATATTTTAAAATTAAATCCGGATTATTGTCCTTTAAAATAGATGCCGATGAAGTCAATGAACTTTTTAAAGAAGACGTAGACTCAACAGATGTAGCTGCATTAAATGCAGAACTCGAGAAAAAGAAAAAAGATAAAGAAGAACAGCAAAAAAACTTTGCATCTTGGAAAAGGAACAATTTAGGTTCCATATTAAATGGATTACCTACTCAAGATGGTAGCGATCTTAATTTTATACTCAAATCTAGAAAATACAATTATACTCTTAATGAATTCACCTATATAGGCGATGACGCTGTATATGTAATATCTTTTAAACCAGATGGATCAGCAGATTTTGAAGGTACACTATATATCAATGCAGACGATTTCGCTGTAATACAAATAGATTACAGCAATGTAAAACCCGTTAGTAAGCTTAGTTTATTAGGAATCTCGACCAATAAATACTTATCTAAAGGAAAAATAATATATAATAAAAGTGCCAATGGCCATTACAGTTTACACTATTATGAATCTGAGATAGGCGAACGTTTTGGTATAAAAAGACCTTTAAAGATTTTTGAAAAAAATAGAATTGTAAAAGGTAGAAATAAGCAGAACGAATTATCCGGAGATATGGATTTCGTATTTATAAATGTTGTAAAAAATGAAATAATCGTTTTTGAATCAGAAAATATTAGTCAGGCTACTTTTGATGGATTTACAGAAAATAATACCATACTACCCGTCTACATGCCTAAATACGACCCAACTTTCTGGGAAGGGTATGCCATTATGGAACCGAATACAGCGATAAAAGAATTTACCGCTACTTCTTCCGAATAAATTAAATTAAGTTCTTAATGAAACTATAGAATAATAACCCCCAGCCTACAACTAAAAAGAGTCCGCCAAGAGGGGTTATGGGACCCAAAATTTTTATTTTTTTTCCTTTGGATGCAGAAATGCACAAACCGTAGATACTGAAAGAAAATAAGATGGTTCCGATAATTAGACAATAGATAATAGCTTTCTCAAGACCCGTTTCTAGATTAAGATTAAAGCTGAGCATCAATATTAACAGTGCGTGGTACATTTGATATTTTACTCCCGTTTCAAAACTATTCAATTGTTCTGAAGTAAAGGTTTTCTTTAATAAATGAGCGCCAAAAGCACCAAAGATCACCGCTAATAAACCTAACAAAGCTCCTATCAATTGTGCTACTAATACCATAACTTTTTATTTCAAAGATACTGTCATCTCCTTTTAATTCATAAATTACAGAAACCATTATCAAAGAAAAATGAAAAGTTACTTATCTCTTTGCTTAACAGCGGCAATACTATTGTGTAGTTGCGGACCTTCAAAAAATACAACCAAAGAGAAATCATCTTTAGATACTGAATTAAGAGAAAAGAATAGAGCAAATGTTTCGTTATTACAACGTATAAGGCAAAAACCAGGAGTGGTGCTACAAAACAATGTCCCCATTTTAAACAAAACCACAAATTCGTTCGATTCTGGCGGAAATCAAGAACCCTTGTATGTTTTAAATAATCAAGTAATCGGAAATTCGTTTCATTCTGTAAACGAACTAATAGATAGTTATAATGTAAAGAAAATAGTTATTCTATCTGGGGCAGATGCTGCGGGTTACGGAACCCAAGGTTCTAATGGGGTAATTAAGATAACAAGTTATTAATTGTGATTAGTTTAAACTAATATTCATCTCAATATTAGAATTTACGGTAAACACACATTCCTTATATTTTGGCGGACCGAACATTTTCATTTTGCCCTTAGAAAAAGCAATTTGCTCTTTTGGAATACCAAGCATATTCGTATCTAAGTTATCATTAGCGTTCGCATCATGAAAAATGGCGATGGCGTAATCTCCATCAGGTAAATCTGAGATATTAAAAGCTGTTTTTCCCTTAACCGCTTTCTCTGAACCAGATTTGTAAACTTTGTCGAATTTTAAAAAAGAATCTTCATTATTATAAACAGCAAAACAGATATTGCCTTTTTCAGAGGTAACTCCATCAATACTTACGCTAACATTATGCTGTGCAAAAACTCCTGTGGCTATGAAGCTTAAAAAAAATAGCAATAATAAATTTTTTCTCATCATTATAAATAGTTCTAAAATCTACAATTGTTTCAATAGTTATGCCAAATGATTACTCTATTTCTAAACTCTACTGTTATAACCGTTCGGCGATTTAATTAGGCTCACTTAAAACACTCAATTTAGCATTAAGCTGCTGAAATAACTGAACAGTTTCAACGGAGTCTTTCAGGTTAAAATATACATAAGTTGAATCTTTATAAACCAATTTTACTTTATTCTGATTGATGTTATCTACAAAAACGCGCACCTTTTTATCTGTCAACGAATCTTTAAACTCCCTAAATACACCCTTCTCTTTTTCTAAGGCCGAGAAGCCATGCAAACGCTCCATTGGCGGAATTCTTTCGACAAAAACAACACTATCAAGTTCGTTTAAAGGAATTTCAACATTATAAAAACCTGAACGTAGGCTAAGATTATTACCATCATTACCTACCCAATTTCTAGTATGTAGAATCAAAACAAATGCACAGCATATAACAGTAATCACCAACATAACTGTCCAGACCCAACCTTTCTTAGAAGAATGCATAAAATTTTAAAGTATGAAGTTAACTATACTAATGCCTTTAACGTTAAAATCGATATTAAATTACCGGTTCATTAAAAATATTGAACCATAAATTATTAGCGCTAGAATAAACAATAGGCTTACCCTAAACCAACATCTAAAGTCATCATAATAATGAAGCCCCCGATGAAGCCCATGGTGGCAATATCGGTGTATTTATCTTGCTGTGTTTCTGGTATAACTTCCTCTACAACAACAAATATCATAGCACCAGCAGCAAAAGAAAGAGCATAAGGTAAAATAGGCTGAAAGGTCATTACTGCCCAAGCACCTAATACCGCAGCGATAGGCTCAACAAGTGCAGATGCCTGACCGAACATAAAACTTTTTGTTCTACTTAACCCATGTCTACGTAATGGCATAGCTACCGCAAAGCCTTCGGGAAAATTCTGAAGACCTATACCAAGTGCCAAAGCAACGGCACCACCAATTGATGCACCTTCAAAACCAGCGGCTACACCACCAAAAAGAACACCTACTGCCAAACCTTCTGGTATGTTATGTAATGTAATTGCCAAAGTCAATAACGTAGTTCTATGCCAAGGGGTCTTTACGCCTTCCACTTCACTTTCCTTAAAATTAATGTGTAAATGCGGTAACACTTTATCCAATCCAAAAATGAACATTGCACCTAAGAAAAACCCAATAGCTGCGGGTATTACTTTTACGAATCCTTCCCCGGGGCTCATTTCTATACCAGGGGCCAAAAGGCTCCAAAAACTTGCAGCAACCATTACCCCGCCAGTAAAACCTAACATGCCATCTAATACAGCACGGTTCAATGTTTTAAATAGAAAAACCAATGAAGCCCCTGCAGCTGTTAGTCCCCAAGTGAATAAAGTCGCATAAAACGCAGCCAACACTGGGTCTATCGATTCAAAATAAGCTATAATTTGTTCCATAATTTCATAAATTCATCAGTTAAAAACTATTCTTCATCTACTATATCTAAAAATAAATTTGTTGCAATTTGCTTTGATATTCTGATGGATCCCGACCGAGTAGAAATGGTTACGGAACCATCGAACTCCTCAATTTCCAATATTTTAAACGTATCGCCCAAGGCAATTTTATTCTTATCTAAAAACTTTAAAAAAGCTGCAGATGAGTCATTTACCCCAACACAAACACCTTGACTGCCTACAGGTAATTCGCTAATCAATTTTTTAATTGATTTAGTAAAGACTCCGTCTTTGTTCGGGATCGGATCACCGTGTGGATCTACTTTTGGGTATCCTAAATGGGCATCTAATTTATCTATTAAAGTATCACTCTTTATATGTTCTAATTGTTCGGCAACCACGTGTACTTCATCCCAAGAAAAATTTAATTTTTCAACCAAGAAAACTTCCCATAAACGATGTTTTCTAATAATGGATAATGCTACCAGCCGTCCTTTTTCAGAAAGTAACACACCTTGGTATTTTTTATAATTTACCAAAGACTTCTC
>JANQUX010000116.1 GCA_030730545.1 Maribacter sp.
TGTTTATACTAACGAAGAAAAAAGGTACCCGCACAAAAAACTAATATTAAAAGACCTTTTCCTATTTAAAACATCCATATTTTAAGCTCCTAAATCCAAAGAGCTAAATTCTTTAGCTCCTTTAAATTTGATTTATCTTTTAGCTATTTAGGCAATATTATAGAGTAGGCTCTTCTAAAAAATACTTTCTGATTTTATCAAAACCAAAGCTAGATTAAAAAGTTTATTAACTTTTAACCCAGCTAGTCAAGCACACAATCCATTATTTACAATTCGCGCATCAATTTAAATACCCCATTTTTATGCATACCTATACTAAAAGAAATACCATTAAAACAAAGACAACTAATCACGCATAATTTAAATCAGACATAAAAATTGTACATATGTATGTAAAATCAAGTTTTAGAGTTCTTAACTTTATAGCACTAACCAAAAGAAGGGAGTTACAATGAAAAATCATTTTAAGACTTTAGCGATACCTGTATTACTATTCATTTTTACAGGGTGCAAGGACACAAAATCGAAAGCTACTATTAACGAGGTAACCATTTCGGTAAAAAAAGAGAACTTTTTATCTGGCGGTTTAGTTGAGCCCATTTCTATTGTTAGTAGAGAATTATCTGATGGTTCTACTGCAGATTGTTATAAAATAGTGGTCACCTCTACCCCAACTGATCATGAAATGGGACCATGGTGTCCTGATAATATTGCTGATGATGCATCTGCTGGCGGAATTTGGTTAGAAGATGGTAAAGTATATGATGTAGATGGCGAATTCGTAAAAAACTTAGGTACGTTCTATGATGATGAGACTTGGATGATGTACAATAGTGAAACGGGTAAAATCACTAAAACAAGTACTAAAGATGAATGTAACGATGCCGCCAACCCAAATGTAGGCGAAGAATATCAAAATTTTTGCGTAGAATGTTTACCGTCTTACGTCACTGATATTACACATACATATTATATACCTGTTACTCCTAAAAAAGCTAAAACACCATATTCGTTTTCTAACGGACCAGCTGGCGGACCACCTCCTGGCGGCAGACCAGATGATGGACATGAAAGACCAGGACCACCACCAAATGGTGGCCCAGAAGGTCATGGTGGACCTAATGGGAATTCTACGATGCCATCTAATAGAGGCTTGGCATTTAATGGGGTTATTTTTAACGCTCCCGCGCCTGTAGATGCCATTTTAGGTGCGTATACTTTAGCTCCATTTGACGATGCTGGCGGACATATAAATTTAAACGAAGGATATCACTACCATGCTGCTACTGGTGTTTCTAAAAAAATTGAACAGTCAGACAACCATGCGGCTATGATTGGTTATGCTTTTGATGGATATGGTATTTTCGGAAATACAGATGCTGAAGGTAAAGCCTATACAGACTTAGATGACTCTCGTGGTCATTACGATGAAACTAGAGGATATCATTATCACGTAGATAACGCCGGAAACAATAATTTTATTGACGGTTTACGTGGTGAATATGCTTTGTAAAACAGGAAGTTTTAAAGTATTATTTTTTAGTTTACTATGGATAGGAAATGTTGCTCTTGCCCATAATCCTGATTTTTCTAGTATCATAATATCCAAAACCGAAAACGGTCAAATTGTTTTACAACTAAACAGTTCATTGACAGCTTTTCAACAAGAGTTAAATTATGTTAATGGTGAAGGTGCTTATAAATCGCCGGAAGAATTTCAAGATTTAGTCCTTCAACTTTTTGAGTCTAAATTCTCTATTGTACTTAACGAAAATAACAGGCTTCATTTCAAAAACTCCAAAGTGTTTTTAGGTCACGAAACCAAGATAGTTACCGAAATAATTGGTCTACCTGAAGGAGTAAACCGTATCTATTTAAAGAATACATTATTTGAAGACTTACACAATAGCCAATCTGTAGTTATTTTTTTATTGGATGGATTTCCAAAGGAAAAATTCACCATACAGCGCGATAATAAACACGAACTAAACATCATTTTAGAAGATGATAAATGGGTAGTGCCAACAGTTAAAAGTAATCAAACACCCTTGAAGTATGTACCTTATCTGATTACTTTAATAATTGGTGGTTTGCTTCTCTTTTTATCTAAAAAATAAAAATATCACTAATGAAAAAACCAAACACAGCAATCTATATTGCTTTAGCCATCGTTGTAGTAGGTCTAATTTTTCAATTTATGGAAATGGGTGTTTTTGGTCAAGATCCCTTACCAAAAATTACCCAATACAATCAACTGTTTTTTTGGACAGGAATCGCTGTTTGGGCTCTTGGATATATGCAGCAAGAAGCTGTAAAAAAGAAGGATAGCGAAAATGACCTGTGAACTAAACAACAATCTAAATGGCCTGTTTGTTATGAACTACCACTGTAAAACAAACGAACCTTTCGCTATCCTCTTCTTAAAAATTTATTCTCGTTTACTTAAATAAACGAATAGAAGATTCTTTTAAATTTAATTTTGCCGGTTGCGGAAACTCAGCATGAACTATTAATATATTTTCATGATGTTGCTCTAGCTTACTCAATACATCTCTATTCAATAATAAAATAGTTGAATGACCATAATGATCTAATTTATCAAGAATGGTTTTTCCGTTGAACTCACATACCCAATGGGTCTCAGACATATTTTCTTCGTAAAACAACTCTAAAGTTGGTACTTGGTAATAATCATGCTCACCAATACCTTCTAAATCAAAAACCAAACGAAGCAATCCGCTTTCTAACTCTGCTGCTTCATTAGAAATTCCTAATTCTTCAAAAGATAATTTACCTGAAGTTGGTTCATTAAATTTTACTTTTATCTCTCCTTGATTTATTTCTACTTTGCTCATCTACGTTTGTTTTTATGATATCATCAAAGCTAGAGAACAACGCTAGTTTATACTATGATATTTATCAGGATTGAAAAATTTTATGCTTAAAAAAGAGATTTATCTGCAACGATATAAAGTGGTTACAATTAAGCCGTTTTCATCAGGAATTGACAACAATACGCTTTCTTCAAGCACCTTAAAACTAAATGGTGCCAACAATAAATTGATACCACTCTGCTTTTTTAAACGAGTGCCTTGACCTGAGATAATATCTTTATTGGGTGTAAAATCACCTTCTGGCAGATGTTCTGTAACGATTACATATTCATAACTAGTTAACTTAGCCACAACTTGCTTCACCTCATCATTAGAGATGTGCTGTAATACTTGTCGAATAATAGCACAATCTGCGATAGGTAATTTGTCTTTGGCAATATCTAAACATTGAAATTCTAAATTCGTTGCTTTAAAATTATTCATATTGCGTTCCATTAGTTCTGGAACAATATCTACAGCTATATAGTTCTTGGCATACCGCACCAATTCTTTACCTACATTAAAATCTCCGCATCCTAAATCGCAAACTGAAATGGGGTTTTTAAATGCCGTTAAAAAAGTAATCACCGCTGCGATATAAGGCTGTACAATTTCTGAACGATGTGATCCATCACCAGAGTAAAAATCTGAAGCACTACTTCCCCACAAGTTCTTTTCATATACCTGCTGCATAGCTTCTTTTGTAGGCCATGGTTGTTTTTTACGTATCGATTTATTTTCTTTTTTATCCACCGGACTCCTATTAAAAAAAACACGCCATAAACTTTTGTTTATGGCGTGTTAATATACTTTAAAATAGATGAATTTTTATTATTTCTGGGATGCTATCCATGCTTTTACCCTACGCTCTAATAAATTTAATGGTAAAGCACCGCCACCAAGAATAGTATCATGAAAGCCTTTGATATCAAATTTATCGCCTAATTCAGTCTCGGCCATTTTACGCAATTCTTGAATTTTAAGCATTCCTATTTTATAAGAAGTTGCTTGCCCTGGCATTACCATATAACGCTGAACCTCTGCTACAATAGCACCTTGAGAGATAGAAGAATTCTCGGTGAAATATTTGATTGCATCGGCTTCTGTCCACCCTTTTGCATGTATACCTGTGTCTACTACCAGTCGTATTGCTCTCCAAATTTCATTTACCAAACGACCAAAATCGTAATACGGATTTTGGTATCCGCCCATTTCTTTCGCCAATGCTTCTGAGTATAAACCCCAACCTTCGCTATAAACACTAAAACCTGCCTGAGTTCTAAACTTAGGTACCGCCTCTAACTCTTGTGCTATAGAAATTTGCATGTGGTGCCCCGGGTTACCTTCATGATACGCAACACCTTCCATCGTAGTTTTCGGCATCGCGCTCATATCTGATAAATGCGCATAGTATGTACCTGCTCTAGATCCGTCGGGCGTACCAGCAGAGTAGTGTTGTGGTGCTCCATCTTGTTCACGAAATGCTTCTACTCTTTTTACTTCTAATTTCGCTTTTGGCAAAATACCAAAGTAGTCTGGTAACTTCTTCGTTAAATCATCTAAGTACTTAGTCGACTCATCTAAATACCCCTGTCTACCTTCGTCTGTATTTGGAAAGAAAAACTGAGGGTCTGTATTTACAAATTTGAAAAAAGCATTTAAATCTCCATCAAAGCCAACTTCTTCTTTAATCGCCATCATCTCCCCTTTAATTCTAGCTACTTCTTGGAGTCCGATTTCATGGATCTCATCTGCCGTCATTCCGGTTGTCGTGAACACCTTTAGTCGGTAATTATAAAAATCTTTTCCGTTCTCATGACGGCTTACTCCCGTTGGAGCAACTTCAGCATTTTCTATTTCGCTTTCTAACCAAGCCAGTAATTTCTCATACGATGGTGAAAAATAATCCTTAAGAACATTTACTGATTCCTCTTTAAGTGAAGTAGCCTCTTCTGTCGTTATTTTTTCGGATGCTACAAGCGCATCAATTTTACCATTCATATCATTTAATAATGGTGTACCATCTTTTAACGATTTTGTTTGAGCGATAACCGTGGTAAATGCAAATTTTGGAGGAAGATTACCTGCCGTAGCTTGTTCTTTTGCTCTCACCACCAATTGATCAATACCTCTAGATACCTCTTTTACTCTAGAGATATAAGCGTTCATATCTGCGATGCTATCAACTTTATGAAAATTGATCAAATAACTTGGTAAACGCGTATGCATACCGCGCATTTGGTCAAAAACGTAATCTAAATTCTCAAACTTGGCACCCTCTTTTAATGTTTCGAATTGATAAACCCATAAATCATAAGACGTTTTATCGGCATCATTAAGCTTATCGTAATCGAATTTCTCTTTTAATTCGTTGGTAGTTTCTGTATACCACGCCAACTCTTTTTCTTCAGCTGCCTTACTTAAATCATCAATTTTATCATATTGGTCTTTTCGACCTTGAGCGGTCAACCCTAACGGACTCATTTGTAACTGCTCTTCGTACTTATCATCGAACCATTTGTTCAAGGCTACAGTTTGGTCTACCTCAACCTTTGGTTCTTCTTTACAAGAAGAGAGCAGCAGAAAAGCTATAGAAAAGCTTGTTGCAATACTCGTAGAAATAATTTTTTTCATGATAATTGATTTTGATTTTAGCTTGTTATAATTCTACTTCTCGTTATTATTCTGAACAGCAGCTGGGGAAGATTTAAAGATACTGATTTTGATTATATACACTCCTCTTTTTACATTCAACACTTAAGGCTTTTTCACATCAAAGAATTAAACTATTTTTCTAGACTTATTTAAACAAATCACAAGAATATCTGCATTAAAGCATAAAAATATATATTCACTAACTTAAGATAATTATTAAAGCTTAAAATTCTTAACCCTATAGTCTATCAATGGAACAAATTAAAATTATTTTCTTTCTCTTAGCTTCATTTTTTGGTATTGAAGATAGCAAAATTGCGGCCGACAAAAACACCGTAACCGTTTATCCAGAAGACCATAAAATTGAGATTGTACAAGAACATCTTTTTACCATCATACAAACAGAAAAAGATACCGCACTGACCTTGGCACAATGGGGGCAATTAGTAAAATGGAAAGAAAACAAACTGCCATGGGCTAAAGAGTTAGAAAATTTCACCAACAAAGAGGTGACTATTGAAAATAAAGAAGGCACTATAGCACCACGCATTTCTTTCAATTACACTGACGAAAATGATTTGCGTGCCTTGGGTATTTGGTATAACAAAGAGAAAAATCAATATTCAATTAATAATGTTCCAAGAGAAAATACCTCTAGCGAAAACGGTAAATTAGAAGGTAATTATTGGACTTTTGACGGAGGCAGTACATTTAGCTTTACTAATGAAGCTTTTGTTGACCTGCCTAATGAATATAAAAAATTAAAACTTCCGATAACTGAAATACTTAAGGACTAAATTTTAAATTATGGACTTACAGAAAAATAAAGAAAATGCAATCGCATTCTACAGAACAGCTTATTTAGGGCAACCAAAGCTGGCTATAGAAAAATATGTAGGTGACGAATATATTCAGCACAACCCAGCAGTTGCGAACGGTACAAAAGGCTTCATCGATTACTTTGAACGTATGCAAAAAGAATACCCACAGAAATCTATTGATTTGTTCGCAGTATTGCAGAAAACGATCTTGTTGCTTTACACACGCACCAAATATGGCCTGGTAATGACCAATATATTACTATGGATTTTTTTAGATTTGATAACCATGGCAAAATTTGCGAACACTGGGATTCTATTCAACAAATACCCGAAAAATCTAAGAACCCAAATACAATGTACTAATACAGCAACGGACAAAAGAACTCAACTTTATGAAAAATATTAATATTCAAGGTCTTAATTGGGATGCCAAATCATCGTTTCAACAAGGTCCGGCGAAAGCTCCTAACTTAATTAGAAAAGCATTGTACAGCGATTCAATGAATCTATATACCGAATTAGGGGTATCGATTGAAAGTGATACCGTAACCGATAAAGGTGATTTTACCATTAATGAGTATTTTGATATTACTGATATTACGAGAAAGAATCTTGAATCTGGCGCTAAACTACTTTCATTAGGCGGTGATCATTCGGTTACATTTCCTATTATAAAAGCATTTCATGACCACTACCCAAAACTAGATATTTTACATATCGATGCTCATTCTGATCTGTACCATGACTATGAAGGCGACCCGTATTCTCACGCATGCCCTTTTGCGCGTATTATGGAAAATGGATTTGCCGTAAAATTGGTTCAAGTTGGTATAAGAACTTTGAATCCGCATCAGGCTGCACAAGCAAAAAAGTACCATGTAGAGGTTCATGAAATGCGGAACCTTGACCTAAACAACATTCCGAAATTTAAAAATCTACTGTATATTTCGTTAGATATGGATGGTTTTGACCCTGCCTTTGCTCCTGGGGTTTCTCATCATGAGCCAGGCGGACTCTCATCGCGGCAAGTGTTAGATTTAATTCATAGTATTGATACCGAAGTAGTAGGTGCTGATATTGTAGAATATAACCCTGATCGTGATTTCCACGATATGACCGCTTATTTGGCGGCAAAAATGATGAAAGAACTTATTGGCAAAATGATGGAACGCTAAAACATATTTAAATAAAAACCAGTAAATTGACTTGTTTATAAACCAAACCCCCAATGCCAATTCACCTAAAAACTTTTTTGAAGCTCCACAAGGTTTCCTTGATATTGGCATTATTAAGCTTAGTATTCTACTACACATTTGCCTATCACCTGCAGAGAACAGATTTCATAAAGCTTCTTACCCTATTAGTTGCGCTTTTCTTTTTCTGTTTTAAACTTATACAGTTCGAAAAACTCAACTTTAGGTTTCTATTGGGTATCGGCATCATTTTTAGACTCATTTTTCTATGTGCCGAACCTAATCTTTCTCAAGATTTTTATCGTTTTATTTGGGATGGTCACTTGGTATCTAGTGGTGCCAACCCCTATTTACACACTCCCGACGAACTTATGCAAAATATGGTGTCTATGATACCGAATGCCAATGCACTTTATGAGGGCATGGGTAGTTTAAGCGCACGGCATTACAGTAATTACCCCCCATTAAACCAGCTTTTATTTGCTTTGGCAGCTCTTATTGGCGGCAAAAGTATGTTCGGCTCGTTAGTGGTTATGAGGTCTATTATTATATTGGCTGATATTGGTGTTTTCTTTTTCGGGAGAAAGCTGCTGAAAAATTTGAACAGATCTCCCCATTTAATATTCTGGTACTTTTTAAATCCGCTTGTAATTGTAGAGCTTACCGGCAACCTTCATTTCGAAGGGGTTATGCTATTTTTCTTCATCTTATCCATGTTTCTATTATCTATTGATAAATGGAAAACTGCAGGTGTAGTTATGGCATGCTCGATTTCAATAAAACTTGTTCCACTCTTATTTTTGCCTTTATTCTTTAAGTACTTAGGATGGAAAAAAAGTATCATTTTCTATACGATCATTGGTATAACCTCTATTGTACTTTTTCTGCCATTTAATACTCCCGAGTTTATTGATAACTATTCGAAAACCATAAAACTATGGTTCTCGAATTTTGAATTCAATGCTAGCATCTATAATATCGCTAAAAAAACTGCCATACATTTTGATGCAAAACCGTGGGAGTTCATTAAAGAATATGGTAAAATTACACCGCTACTTACTATAACCACTGTAGGTCTATTTACATTTTTACCAAAAAGATATGACTTAAACAGAGTGCTTTGGTCTATGATGTGGGTTTTGACAATTTATTACTTTATGTCTACTAC
>JANQUX010000117.1 GCA_030730545.1 Maribacter sp.
AGCCATTTTTGTTTTCTCAACACCTACATCTAACTCATATTGAGGGAAATTGGCGTTGAAGTTAGTAATAGCATATTGTACCTCTGGTCTTGCATTAATAGCGGCTAAAAACTCATTAGTAACTTTGTTTACCGTTTGCCAATCATCGGCGTCTTTACTCTGTAAGTTCATTTCAAAACCGGTAGAGTTACCAAAACCACGAACACTTGGCGGAGTAAAGAAGAATATTTTAGCATCTTTAAGTCCCGCTGTTTTAGCGAATAGGCTTCCAACTACTTCTTGAACCGATTCTCCTTCACCTTCTCTTTCACCCCAATCTTTAAGGCGAAGTACTGAGAAAGCATATGAACCACCATTTACACTATTTAAAATACTAAATCCGGTAATGTTCATTCTAGCTTGAATGATATCCATAGATTGATAAATAGAATCTAATTGCTTAACCGTTTTCTGTGTCTGCTCTAAAGTAGTACCAGGGGGCATGGTCACATCGGCAAATACAATAGCTTTATCTTCATTTGGTATAAAACCAGTAGGTGTTGATTGAAACAGTAAGAAAGCGATTACTGCAAAAACAGCAAGAGATAGCCATGTCAACCATTTTCTTTTAGATAAGAATTTTACAGAACCAACATATTTATCGGTAACGGCATCAAAACCAGTATTGAAAGCAGAAAAGAAACGCTTTACGACACCTTTCTTTTTTTCTTCAGATGTATGATGTGGCTTCAATAAAAGAGCAGCCAAAGCCGGACTCAATGTCAAAGCGTTTACAGCAGAAATAAGAATTGCTATTGCTAATGTGATACCAAATTGTTGATAGAACACACCAGACGATCCACTAATAAATGATACAGGAATAAATACTGCAGACATGACCAAGGTGATAGATATAATAGCACCAGATATTTCAGACATGGCAGATTTAGTCGCTTTTTTCGCATCAGTAGCTCCCTCTTCCATTTTCGCATGAACCGCTTCGACGACAACAATGGCATCATCGACCACAATACCAATGGCGAGAATCATTGCGAATAAGGTTAACATGTTAATGGAGTACCCGAATAACGAGAGAAAGAAGAACGTACCAACAATTGCTACCGGAACCGCAATAGCAGGTATTAATGTTGATCTAAAGTCTTGTAGAAATAAGAATACCACTAAGAACACCAGTAAAAATGCTTCAATTAATGTTTGTACAACGTGTTCAATAGAGGCACTTAAGAAATCTTTGGTGTTGTAAGGAATTACATAATCTAACCCTTTAGGATAATCTGGTTTGCTCTCATCTAATATAGTTTGTATTTGATCAATAATGGCGTTTGCATTAGAACCAGACGTTTGAAATATACCAACCGCAGTACCGGGCTTACCCATACCTTCGTTTTTAGTACCGTAATTAAACGCACCTAACTCAACTTCGGCAACATCTTTAAGACGTAAAAATTGACCATTTTCTTGAGCTCTAATAATAATGTTTTCATAGGCAGCTTCGTCAGAAAGACGACCTTTATATTTTAATACATATTCATAAACTCCGTCAGCATTTTCACCGATTTTACCAGTTGCTGCTTCAAGGTTTTGTTCTCTTAATGCGTTTTGAATGTCAGATGGCATTAACTTATAAGCGGCCATTTTCTCAGGATTCAACCATATACGCATCGAGTAATCTTTAGCACCGAAAACTGTTACGTTACCAACA
>JANQUX010000118.1:0-473 GCA_030730545.1 Maribacter sp.
GCTTTTAAACGGTATTAAAGATTTCGTTGAAGGTCAGAGAGAAATAGCTGATGCTACAGGTAATATTAGTGAGTTTCTAGAAGATGTTGCTCTTGCTACCGATTTAGATAATGATACCGGTGATGACGATAGAGTAGCCTTAATGACCATTCACTTGGCAAAGGGACTCGAATTTCCGTATGTATATATTGTTGGTATGGAAGAAGACCTCTTTCCATCAGGTATGAGTATGAGTACCCGTAGCGAGTTAGAAGAGGAGCGAAGGTTATTTTATGTTGCCTTGACCAGAGCTGAGAAACAAGCATATTTAACATATACTCAGAATAGATATCGTTGGGGTAAATTAATTGATGCCGAACCGAGTCGTGTTATAGAGGTGATAGATGCTGCTTATTTATAATATTTAACACCCATTACGGAGCATAGTTAAAAACCGCTGCTCGATGCAGATATTTTTTTTGAGGTAGATAAAA
>JANQUX010000118.1:483-1694 GCA_030730545.1 Maribacter sp.
CCTAGTCGTTTCTTAGAAGAGATCGATGAAAAATATGTTGAGAATTTGACTCCTGTAGATGGTGGTTATCGCTACAAGCCTCTTATTAATGCTGATATTTTTGGGGAAGTTGATAAAAGTAGATTACGCCAAGATAAGCCTGTTAGGGGTACACCACCTAGTATTAGTCAACCTAATTCTGGTCAACTAAAAAAGTTGCGTAAGTTAAAGCCGCAATTAGGTGAACCTGTGGGTAACACAAATACCATTGATCCAAACCTTACGGAAGGTTCATTAATTAATCATACCCGTTTTGGTCGTGGTCAGGTAGTGAAAATTGAAGGTTCTGGTAATGATAGAAAGGCAGAAATAATGTTTGATAAAGGAGACATTAAAAAGCTATTGCTTCGCTTTGCTAAGTTAGAAGTGTTGGGATAGTTATGTATATTTAATAACGAAATGGTTTTTAAATCCTAAACGGAATGGCAGAATTCATTAAAATATACGAAGAGAACCCAAACCCTAAAGAAATTAAGAGGGTAGTGGAGGTATTACGTAAAGGTGGCTTGGTTATATACCCTACCGATACGGTTTACGGCTTAGGTTGCGACATAACAAACTCAAAGGCGCTTGAGAAAATTGCACGTATTAAAGGTATTAAACTAGCGAAAGCGAATTGGTCTTTTATTTGTACCGATTTAAGTAACCTATCTGATTATGTACGCCAAATTGATACCGCTACGTTCAAGATTTTGAAAAGAGCTTTACCTGGTCCGTATACTTTTATTTTACCAGGAAATAACAACCTGCCTAAGGAATTTAAAAAGAAAAAAACCGTTGGTATTCGTGTGCCAGATAACAGTATTATTAAAGCATTAGTTGAGCAGTTAGGCAACCCAATAGTATCGACTTCTATTCATGATGAAGATGATGTATTAGAGTATACTACCGACCCAGAGTTGATTTTTGAAAAATGGGATAACCTTGTCGATGTCGTTATTGATGGTGGTTATGGCGGTAATATTGGTTCTACAATTATAGATGTATCAAATGGTGCACCTGAGGTTATTCGTGAAGGAAAAGGAAGTTTAGATATTCTCTAAACACTTTATCATTTAAATTTATAGCATAAAAAAAGCGGCTCAATTGAGCCGCTTTAATTTTATATGACAATCAAATATTATTTGTTGATTGCAGGATCTTTCATTCCTTCTTCGATCATGCTATATAAC
>JANQUX010000119.1 GCA_030730545.1 Maribacter sp.
CCACCAAGTAAAGTAACATTGACGGAATACGGTTATCACTTGGTGAAAAATTTTAGACTTCAAAAAGAAGTAACAGAAATAATTTTAATTACCGATAAGACGGAAGGTGAAAAAGACCTTAGTTTTAATGAAGACGGATGCAAGATTACCGTTAAGGAATGTTGGAATTTTAATGACTACAAAAATATCTTTAAGATTAACCGAGCTATTTCACAAACAAAACCCGATGCTGTACTTTTTAATCTGCAGTTTTTAAAATTCGGAGATAAAAAAATACCTGCTGCACTTGGTTTAATGCTACCCTTAATGTGCAAGCTAAAAGGTATACCTACTATTTCTTTACTACATAATATATTAGAGCAAGTAGATTTAGAGAATGCTGGTATTACTTCAAATAAAGTGATGCAAAAAGTATACAATGGTATAGGCAATGTATTAACAAGGTTTGTATTGGCTTCAGATGTTGTTGCGGTAACTATAAGTAAATACCAAACCATACTAGAAAACAAATATCAATCTAGAAATGTTGCTTTAATTCCGCATGGCTCTTTTGAAACTCCCCCAACCCCAGATTATAGTTTACCTGCAGGACCAAAAAAAGTAATGGCTTTTGGTAAGTTCGGTACGTATAAAAAGGTTGAGATTATGATCGAAGCGATAGAGTTAATTAGACAACGTACCAATGAAGATATAGAAATTGTAATTGCAGGTACAGATAGCCCAAATACCCCGGGGTACTTAGAACGTATGAAAAACAAATATGCTCACGTAAACCAGTTAGTTTTTACGGGTTATGTTGCAGAAGAAGATGTACCGGTATTATTTGGTGAAAGCGCTGTAGTTGTTTTTCCATATACATCAACAACTGGTAGTTCTGGTGTATTGAACCAAGCTGGTAGTTATGGTAAAGCCGTTGCGTTGCCAGATTTAGGTGACCTTAGTATTCTTGTAAAAGAAGAAGGTTATAAAGGAGAGTTTTTCGAACCTGAAAGTGCAGCCTCATTAGCAGACGCCATAGAAAATATTTTAATGCATGATTCTTATAGAACATATTTGGCAAAAGCTAATTATAGGGCAGCGTGTTCTTTTCCGATGGAAGATATTACGAAAATGTATGTTGAATATTTTAAAGTATTACAAGTTGCAAAGCTTAAAGGGTTCACTTTAGATGTACCCATGGTAGAAAAAGAATTAATGGCATAAACTTTTTGGTTAGGTTTTGTGAAAAGGGGGTAGTGTGGTTAGCTACTCTCTTTTTTTTTTGGTTTATTTAATTGTTTATTTTCTCCTTTTACGAATACATTTTTATAACTTTTTTTATTTTCTTATAGGGGTGCATTTTAAGGATTACGCTGGTTTTTAGGTAGAAAACAGGCATTTAACTACCATATTTTTAAAACTATAATTGTAATTTTTTACTTGAAAACTACAATTTTTACAAAATTATACGTTATATGTAAGTTAAATCTTACTTACGTAAACCATGAAAATACTAACCATTGATGATCAACAGCTTATTTTATTGTCTGTTGAGAAAAGACTTACCGAATTAGGTTATGATGTAAAAACTGCCGATTCTGGTCAAAAAGGAATTGAATTATATGATTCGTTTGAACCAGACTTAGTTCTTGTTGATATAAATATGCCAGATATGTCTGGTTTAGATGTTGTTAAGCATATTAAAGGAGGTTC
>JANQUX010000120.1 GCA_030730545.1 Maribacter sp.
ATCATGCTCATTTCCATCTGTGCACTTTTTACGGTATACCCTTTGCCAATCATATTACCGAACATTCTGTTTCGACTAAAAATAGAATATCCTGTTACTAATAAATCACCTAAATAGGCAGATTTATTGATGTTACGATCTAGGTTATGAATACGTCTGGTGTACCGTTTCATTTCACGAATGGCATTACTCATCAATACACTCTGAAAATTATCTCCATAACCTAATCCGTGGGCAATACCAGCGGCAATTGCATAGATATTTTTTAACATGGCGGCATATTCTGTGCCGATAATGTCTTTACTGATATTAGTTTTAATATAATTGCTAGAGAGATTATGGGCAATTAATTTTGCCTTTATGGTATCTGCACAAGCAATGGTTAAATATGAAAGTCGCTCCATCGCAACCTCTTCGGCATGGCAAGGCCCGGTTATAACGCCGATATGATCAAAAGGTATTTCGTAAACGTTATGAAAATGCTCACCGACTATTAATCCCGATTCGGGTACAATACCTTTAATTGCAGAAAATATTATTTTGTCTTTCAATGAAACGGTCAATTTTTCTAACTCTCCAACCAAAAAAGCAGAAGGAATAGCGAATATTAAAATATCGGCTTTATTTACAGCCCCGTTAATATCGCTCGTCAAGTCTAATTGTTCGGTCTTAAATTCTACCGAAGTAAGGTAATTAGGGTTGTGTTTTTGAGTTTTAATATGCTCAATAGCATCGACATTACGCATATACCAACCAACCTTTTCTTGGTTATTGGTCAACATTTTAACAATGGCCGTAGCCCAACTTCCACCACCTAAAACCGCAAATTTCGCATCGTTGTTCATAGGGCAAATTTACCAATAATTTATATGCTCATCATATGATTAGTATCAGTCTTGTGTAAATTTTGGCATGGAGATTGTTTTATGGTTAATAACCTATTAAATAAAATCATATGAAAACTATAAAACTACTTACAGGATATTTCCTATTGGCCACGTTGATGGTTTCTTGTTATACAGAAGTAATTATTGAAGATGATTTTATAGAAGAGTCGGCTTTTAATACCGATCAAGTTTTACAAAGCTATGATTTATGGTATGTAGATATTAATGCGACGCGTGGTAATGGTGAAGTGCCTTTTTTACAAAGAGCATTTACAGTGTCTTTTGATCGCGGAGTCTTATATGCAAATAATAATATCGTTGGCATCGGCAAAACGGGTGGTGGCTATGGTATTGATGTAGGTACTTATGGTACGCTTAGAGGTACTGTTGATATTGCACACGATATCGATGGATCTTGGTTTCTAGAAGTTTTTGCTGTAAATAATAATACGATAGAGTTGTATGATGCAAATTCAGATACATCGTATTATTTGAAAGGATATCAGATTAATAATTTCGATTATGACACGGTCTTCTATGATAATATCAACTATTTCATACAAGAATATGATGCTTGGGAGAAAATCTATACTAGTGAAGCAGGCGCTTTAAATGATTTTGATAATGAGAATTATGTGCAATTTTTACCCAATTTTTTCAGGTCTTCTTTAGATGCGCCAAATACAAGTGTTTCTAATTTACAGTGGGATTTTGAGGGTGATTATCAGGTATATGATGTTCAGGGCGACAATTCATTAAAAACATTGACTTTAGATTATGACTTTATGGG
>JANQUX010000121.1:0-3165 GCA_030730545.1 Maribacter sp.
ATTCAAGCATGGCATAATTAGAATCTAATATGCCTAGAATATTTTGTTTAGATTCTACATCTAAACTTGTTATGTTCTCATACAAAGGTCTTGCAATAGCCAAGCTCTTCTCATAGTTACCCAAATCATAATAAATTTGAGATTCTATCAGTTGGTAATTACGAATAGAAGTTGAATCTTTAGTTTTCTCAGAACTATTTAAGTACACCTTTACGGTATCTAACCAATCGTATGGCGAATTCTGATTGTAACGGTTGGGAGTATTAAAAAAGAAGAACGAACGTAACTCGCCGTTCTCTAAATCTTGAAATTGCTTGTAGTAATCTTCATTCTGAGTTGCCACAGTATCTTGCGCAATAACTAGGCACGTAATTGCACTAAAGAGTAAAGTGCATACTAATCTCAAAATAATTTGTTTTTTCATATCTCAATAAAAGCTGAATCAAACTTAAAACTTATAGCTGATTCTACTAAATTTTTGTTGTGAGCTACCATTACATGATTGTCAAATAACCATAAACCCAAAAAGCGTGTTCTACGTACTTTTCAATAAAAAATTAAAAATTGCAGCTTATTTTTCTAATTAAATCAAATTCTAGACGAAAAACATACAATATCTAACACCTCAAAATTATACATAAGCAATTGGCTTAAGTATTATTTGTTGTGTAACCTGCAATAGTTGTTGTGAAACGAAAATCAAATAGAAAAAAGTGTATTTCATCGTTAAAAACATACGTTTTAACGATTAATAAATACCTTTTATCCAAAAAAATATAAAAAAAAAAAAAAAAAACACCCCAAAAGGTGTTTTAATATATAATAGACCAAGACTATGAATTCATAGCCGAGATGATAAACTCTTTAAAATCTTTAGAAATCGGTATCAACGTATTATTAATCATAATATCTTTTGAATTAATAGCATCTATATGATCCACATTTACGATGTAAGACTTATGTGCTCTATAGAATTTATTTTGTGGTAGCTTATCTAAATAGTCTTTTAAAGGCGACCGTACCAAAAACTTTTTATCGACCGTATTTACTTCTAGATAAACGTTGTCGGCTTTTATAAATTGAATATCTCCAAATTGAATTCTATAATAAAGATGCTGTTTTTTAACAAAAATAGAGTCTTTCAATATTGAATTCGACATTGCAACATCTTCTGTGCTGGTATCATTTACTGCACTATTATTTGCGGCAGTCTGCTTACCATAAATAAAATTAGATAATGCAATTTCAATTGATGTATAAAGATCTTGTTGCTCGAAAGGCTTAACTAAATAACCATTTGGTTTTACAGTTTTGGCATTTTCTACTGTTGCACGGTCAGAGTTACTGGTTACGAAAATAAAAGGTATATCGTAATTCTCTCTAATATGCTTACCCAAGTCTATACCAGTTTTATCTGAAGCTAAAATAATATCGATAAGAACTAAATCAACTTGTTGGGTTTTTAAAACTTCAACAGCCTGCTCGTAAACAATTACGTTATCAACTATTTCATATCCTATTTCCTCTAGCATAGATTGCATATCATCTGCAATGATGACATTATCCTCAACAATTAGAATTTTAATGGGTTGTTCCAAGGCTTAAAATGGTTAGTGGGTTATACTCAAAATTACAAATAATAATAATAACTAATAAAAAACAACAGAGCGATAAAAAAGGTGCTTAAAGCTAATTTTTTAAGCTCTGGATCAAGTTCTGCTTCATTACTTGTTGCAGCTACTTTTCTCATGTGTATTACTATCGGCACATAGCCAATAAGACATACATAACGTAATTGCGATGCATTTGTTGTAAATAAAAAGAAAAACAAGCATAAAATTGAAATAATCAACAAGGTATAGTGATATCTTTTTGCCTTTAATAAGCCCATCTTTACCACCATTGTATTTTTACCGACCATTGCGTCAGATTTTATGTCTCTCATATTATTAAGGTTAAGCACCCCTACACTCAACAGACCAATTGATATTGCTGGTAAAATAGCCATCAAAGAGATAGCTTTAAAATATAAGAACATAGATCCCAAAACACTCACTAATCCGAAGAAAATAAAAACAAAAATATCTCCGAGTCCGTTGTAGCCATAAGCTGATTTACCTACGGTGTATTTTATGGCAGCCCAAATGGCAAATGCCCCTAAAAGCAAGAAGAAAGCTGGGTAAAAAATATCTTTTAATCCGAAGGATGCTATAATTAATAAAACAATAAGTATAGCATTAACAAGAATACTAACATAGATACCCACTTTCAATTGCGGGGCAGTCAATAAACCACTTTGTAAAGCTCGTTTTGGTCCAAGCCTAGTATCGTTATCGGTACCTTTTACTCCGTCGCCATAGTCGTTGGCAAAGTTCGATGTAACTTGTAAACCTATTGTAGTAAGTAAGGCTAATACAAAAATATAGATATTGGTTTCGCCATAGTATGCAGCAATTGCTGTACCTACGAGAATACCAGAAATTGATAATGGAAGCGTTCTAAGTCTTGCTGCGTTGAGCCAAGCTTTAACTTTTGTCACTAATAAGGGTCTTCTATTTGAATTCTTTTACCATCTTGATATGAAGCTACAAAAGCATCACCAAAACCTATATCAACCAATTGTTTTCTAAAAGATTGCGCCTCTTCTAAAGTTTCAAAATTACCTAAAGAGTATGAGTAAAACGGATTGGTTTTAACAAAAAGAGTATTAGTCAAAGCCTCAGAAGCCAAAGTGACGTTGTTATCAACAAACGATTTCACTTGAACCGAATATATTTTTTCTTTCTGCAAGAACTCTTTAGCTAAATAGAATTCTTTTACAAGGCTCAGTTCTTCGTTCTGCTCTTTTAAATTTTCTAAACGAGTTCTAATGGCATCAACGCTATCAATAGAGGTCAACACTAAATCATTAGATGTTTTTCTATTAAAACCACCTGAACTTGACAAACCTGCTGTAAATGAAGTAAATGCCAAACCACCAATTAAAAAAAGACCTGTAACCCCTGCGAATATATTTCGCTGAATTTTACTCCTTTTAAGTTCTTTGTTCTTAAATTTTATTTGATCTAGTAAACGCTCGTTAATAATTTGCGCTTTATCGACGTCTTTATGTAATTCTAGTAAATCGCTTTCTTCTATAAAGGGCATATACAGGGGTAATTTTTA
>JANQUX010000121.1:3265-8564 GCA_030730545.1 Maribacter sp.
TCATCTAATAAGCTTATGCCGTCAGATTCAATTTTGATTTTTCTGTCCTTATATAAGGTACCTAAACCTTTTTTAAATGTTTTCTTACTCATTTGAAAAACATCTCTAATTTCTTCTGGCGCAGATTTATCATGTAGTCCTAAAAAACCACCACTTTCAATTAATACTTCATAAATTTTCTTAGCAGCAGGTTCTAAAACCTTCGTACCTAATGGCTGTAATGAAATATCTAATTTATTATCTTTTCTAATGGTCTTAATACAACCTGGTATAACATCACCAATATTAATAGGTTTAAAAACTTCATTAAAATAGACCAGACCTTTATGTCTTTCGTTCACAATTACCTCCCAACCTAAATCGGTTTGCCTGGTAACTACAAGATCCACTCGTTCCCATTCTTTAAGATCAACAGTATCGTTGCTCAAGAACTTATCTAATTTGTTCGAAGCAACCAATCTACCCGAACGCTCATCTAAATAACAATGTACTACATACCACTGCCCTTCTTTCATTTTTACACGTTGCTCACGAAACGGCACTAACAGGTGTTTTTCAAGACCCCATTGCATAAAAGCACCAAATTCATTGACTTCAGCAACTTGCAACAGCCTAAACTCACCAAGCATTATATCTGGCTCTAGCGTTGTTGCCACAGGTCTTTCATCATAATCTAAGTAACAGAAAACTGTTATTTTCTCACCAATTTCATATTCGGTGGGTACATATTTATTTGGTAACAAAACATCATTTCCTTCTTCATCACCTAAAAAAAGACCCACACTAGTGTCTCTTAATATTTCTAGATTGTTTTTACGTCCTAATTCTATCATGTTGCAAAATTACATTTTAAATATTTAAAAACTTAGCGTAAAAAAAAAGACCGTTACCAAAAATGGCAACGGTCTTTAAATTATTTGACATCTGACTATTTATCGTAAACAGATGCTTTTTTGAAATGTTGACAAAGCTTGTAATAGATTACAGCTCTATGCTTGTTTCTGTTAGAAGAACCGTATTTTTCCATAACAGTAGCAAGTGCCTCATCTAATTTAGCATTATCAGGAAGACCTAACTTTTTGATCAAGTAATTGTTCTTTACAGTATCCAATTCTTTTTGATCACTACCAGATACTTTAGAAGCATCGATGTTGTAAATAGATGGTCCTAGACCAACAGTTACTTTCTTAAGCAAGTCCATATCTGCATTTTCACCAAATTTATCTTTGATGTCTGCAGCATACTTTTCAATTAAATCGTCTCTTTTACTCATGTTAAATGTGTTATAATTAATGGTTATTACCCCACTAAGATATGAAACGAAAATAATCAATCAAAATTTTATCGTTTTTTAATGTAGGCGTACTAATTTCCAGTAATTGCGGACGACCAGTTTCATTGAAAAACGTACATAATTCTTCTTTTAGTTCTTCGGATGATTTTGCCGTTCTATAATTGAAACCATACATAGCACAAAGATGCCCTGCTGACAACGAATGTCGTGTTTCAAAATACGTTTCAAACACCTCTGAATTCTCTTTACCAGGTAGTATTCTAAAAATTCCACCACCATTATTATTAATAACTATAATTCTAAAATTACTTTTTATGTAATTATTCCATAAGGCATTACTATCATAGAAAAAACTAAGGTCACCCGTTATAAATAGTGTGGGAGAACTGCTTGCCAAAGATGCCCCAATAGCTGTAGACGTGCTACCATCGATACCACTAGTGCCTCTATTACAGAATACTTTTAGCGTAGGGTTAACATTAAATAACTGAGTATATCTAATAGTAGAACTATTTGCCAGCTGCAGCATATAATCATTAGGTACAGTTTCCAAAATATGGTTGAATGCTAAAAAATCTGAATACGGAATCTCTTTTAAATAGCCTTCTCTTTTTAGCTCATAGTGCTCTTTAACTACATTCCAATGAGAATAATAATTACTTTCTAAAGTTGGGCTATCAGCATACATTTCATTAAAAAAATCATTAATCGAAATTTTAATATGTTCCTCTAAACAGAAAAAAGTATCGTTCGCAAATTGACCATCAATATGCCAATGGTGTTTTGGCGTAAAATTTCTTAAAAATGCCTTTACTTTTTTTGACACTATGAGTCCGCCAAAAGTTATTAGCACCTCTGGCTTCAATTTTTCAAATTCCAATTCCTTCTGCGCATGCATTTCTATGGGCGCAACTAGGGAATCTATACTATTAAAAAAACTAGGATGGTGAATATTCGACGTTGTTTCAGTTAACACTATAACGCTAGGATCATTAGCTAACTTCTCTAAAACAATATCTTTAATGGCATTTGGAGTATTAACCCCTACTAATATCATTTTACGAATAGAAGAATTCCAAATATTCTTATGATGCTTTAAATCTATAACACTGTCTAACTTAGCAGGTATAGCACTAATTTCTGAAGATACCGAAGGTTCTTCGAGCGTATTATATAAAGGCTCTTCAAAAGGCGCATTTATATGAACCGGACAATTCGTAGTAAAGGCAATTTCAAAAGCTCGGTTTAATTCTTCATCATTATAATTTTGCACTTCATGCTGAACATCATTGACCGCTTTACCATCGATCCATTCTGGTTTATAATGCATTACCTTATCGGTAGCATGGCTAACATCTTGTCTCAGGTTGGCAGAATATCTGATATGATTTTCAAAGATATTCTGCTGATTAATAGTTTGCCCATCTCCTATTCCTAATTTATAAACAGGTCTGTCAGCAGAAATAACTATTACCGGAATATTACTGAAATAAGCTTCTGCTACCGCCGGATAATAGTTTAAAAGTGCACTACCAGAGGTACATAAAACAACCACGGGCTCTTGCAACTGTTGCGCTAAGCCCAATGCAAAAAATGCAGCACAACGCTCGTCGACTATACTGTAGCATTTGAAAAACGGATTCTCTGCAAAAGCTATAGTAAGAGGCGCATTTCTAGAACCAGGCGAAATTATAATATTAGAAATATTCTTTGCTTGGCAATGCGAAACAATTGATTGTGCGGTAGGTATAGCGGAGTATTTCATGTAGTTCAAAAATACGACCAAAGCGGGTTATTACCCAAAAGTTAAGCGTCTATTTACTGTTCAGAATACGAAACATCGTCTTACTTTTTAAAGCAGTTTCTTCCCATTCCTTTTCAGGAATAGAGTCAGCGGTAATTCCGCCTCCAACATAAATTTCGGCTTTATCCTTGAATAATTGCATACAGCGCAGATTTACAAAAAGTTCAGAAGTTTTCATTACACTTCGGTACGCGCTATTCTCTTGATTTCTACGATTCTTATTTCTTGATAATTCTGATTTCGTATTCAGCTCACCAAGAAAACCTGTATAAAAAGTCCGCTCATACAATTCGTTTTCTAAAATAAACTTCCTTGCTTTTTTTAACGGACTCCCACATACGGCTGGCGTTGGATGAAGTGCTTTTAAAACAGCACCAAATTTATTCGGGGCAAAAGTACCTTTCATTTCTGTTCGAAGATGCCAAAGCTGACCTGCCTTTACCGATTCTCGCTCAGAACTATTTAGAGATATCACTTTATCTTTTAAAGTATCAAAAATATAATCGGTTACTAGTTGCTGCTCATTTAATTCCTTATCAGACCATTGTGGCTTGGCGTCACCAACAGAATTCTGAGTACCTGCCAAAGACATTGTCGTAAACTGCGAACCGTTACTTTTTACTAAAATTTCTGGTGTAGCCCCCATCCAAGTTCCTATTTTAGGGTGGTGCCAGAAATAACAGAATGCATTTTTATATTCGTTAAGAATTCGCAGGTAAATATCAAAGTAATCATCTTTGCAATCAACTTCGATTTTTCTCGATAAAACTACCTTATTAAATTCACCTTCTCTGATTTCATGAATGGCATTCGATAGTAGCTTTTCATATCTAGCCTGCTCTATAGTGTCACTTTCAGGTGTTTTATTCTCAATAGGTAAAGGCTCATGAGACCTATTCAATTGAACTTTTTCTACAGCATCCATTTTCAATACTATAGCACTTGAATTTAAATCGAACGGAGCAAAAACAAATCCCGTTTCAGTGAAATCTCTAACCTCATGAATGGCATCGTTATTTTGAAAAACTCCGATCAATTCGGTATCATTAGGTTTGCTATACAAGACAAACGGTAACTGCTCTTTCAAGCAATTTGCAGCTCGATCAAAAAGTTCTTGCACCATATTATACTTTAGGTAATGTTATTGTGGTTAATTTACAAAGAGAAACCAATTGATCATCTTCATTGGTAACTTTAATCTCCCATAATTGGGTAGTTCTACCTTTGTGTAAGATGGTAGCTCTTGCAAAAACAAATCCTTCTTTTACACTCTTTACATGATTAGCAGTGATTTCTAAACCTCTAACAAAATACTTATTACCATCTAAAAAAACATAAGACGCAGCACTACCAACACTTTCGGCAAGTGCCGCTGTTGCCCCGCCATGTAAAACGCCATCTGGCTGATGAACTTTAGGTGTCACCGGCATTTTGGCTAACAAAAAATCTTCACCTACATCAATGTATTCAATATCTAAGGTTTCCATCAAGGTATTCTTAGAAGTTTCGTTACAAATCTTCAGAATTTTTTCTTTGTAGTCGTTCATCCTTTTTTTTGTAAAATTAAGCATTACATTACCAACAGAAAAGCTTGAATGAATTGTATATTTTATGGAAAACCAAATTAAAAATGTTACTTATAATACTACCAATACCTATGAGACTTTAAATGAATTGCATAGTGATACCAAACGCGTGTGGATTGTTTTTCATGGGATAGGATTTTTGAGTCGTTTTTTCCTAAATTATTTAAACGATTTACCACCAAATGAAAATTAAATTATTGCACCCCAAGCACCTTCTAAATATTATTTAAAGAATGAATATAAGCATGTAGGTGCAAGTTGGTTGACGAAAGAAAACACGGCACTTGAAACAGCTAATCTGTACAATTATTTAGATGCTGTTATAGCACATGAAAACTTACCAGCTGACTGTAAAATTATTTTCTTCGGATTTTCGCAAGGCATTTCAATAGCATTACGATATTTGGCGTATTCTAAACTGATGTGCTCAAAATTGATTCTTTATGCAGGCGGAATACCTACGGAATTAAAAAAATCAGATTTTAACCATTTAAAAAGTGATACCGAGATTATTTCAGTTTTTGGAAACAAGGATCAATACCTAACACTTGCCAAATCAATAAAAGAGAACAATAAACTTAAAATCCTTTTTGGTGATAACGTACAATACATCTC
>JANQUX010000122.1 GCA_030730545.1 Maribacter sp.
TACAAATACCAATAAATCTAAAATTTAGGGTATAAAATAACTTATATAGGACTGTAGGCGAACTGTTATCTACTCATAAAAAAAGTGAACTAATTCGAAAAATAAATGAACTGTTGTAAAACTCATAAACCTTTAAAAATTTTTAAAATTAAAGAATTTACTTTAGAAATAGTTGAAGGTTTTAATGATAAAAAATCACCAGAATGACCATCACTACTGTTATACAATTGATGAATAAAGATAAAATTTAGACATTAGATTATTGAATACTGACGATATTATTAAAGGTTGTATTAAAAAAAATCGCCAAGCCCAGGAAGAGCTTTATAATTCTTATAAAAAAAAGCTGTATCCTGTTTGCCTAAAATATTGTAGTTCCCATAGTGAAGCAGAAGACCACCTGCATGATACATTTATTATCATTTTCGATACAATTATAAAATATAAGGGTAAAGGTTCGTTTGAAGGGTGGATGAAGCGAATTGCAATAAATAAGGCAATTGATAAATACAAAAAAAACAACGTTTATAGTTTAGACGATAATACTGCCAATACTTTAACCGAGGATTATACTCTTGAGGATGAAGATTTACCACCAACCTTGGAAGCGCTAATTGCCCTTATACAAGAACTGCCAAACCAGTATAGAATTATATTTAACTTATATGAAATTGACGGGTTTTCCCATAAAGAAATTTCAGAGCTGTTAAATATCTCCGAAAGTACTTCAAAATCGAACCTTCACAGGGCAAAAGCCATTTTAAAAAAGAAGATTTTGGCAAAAAAGAACAAAGTGGACTATAAAACCGACAATTATGGAAGATAAAAAAGACTTCGGAAATATATTCCGAGACCGATTGTCGAACGCTGAAATAGAACCAAATAAAAGTCTTTGGGGTTCCATTGAAAAAACTTTAGGCAAAAAACGAAGGAAACGAATAGGTTTTATATGGTTCTGGAGTGGTTTAGTAGCATTTATTGGGATCCTGTCTGTTTACTCTATTATTGAACAAAAAGAAAAAAGTGATTATATTAAAAATGAAAAACAGTCTAATACTGAAACTGAAAAGAATAAAGAAATTAACCCAGAAAATAAGAGTTCCACAAATAAATCATCGTATTATAAATCTCATAAGAATAAAGATAGTAAAACAACAAACTTTTTTAAAGATTCCTTGAATGAAGCTAATTTTCAATCAACCAACAATCGCAAAAGCAGCATAAACGAAAACAAAAAAAAAGTATCAATTAGTAGTAAAGGTAATTTTGATTCAAGAGTTACTTCTTTAAAAAATCAGAAAAATGAAAAGGAAATTACCCCAGTAGTAAAAACTAAAAACAATGCAACAACGAAGAACACTAAATATTCTTCTAAGGAAAATTCTGTACAAGTAAAAAATAAAAATCTACCTAATACTATTGCTATAAATAACCGAGACAGCATTGTAAAAAAAGTTTTGCAAGTGAATGATTCTAGCGCAAAAAAAGAATTGCCTAAAAGAAAAAAGAAAGAAGAGGAAAACGTAAAACCAATTAAAAAGGCATTAAGCGCTGCTCCCTGGATGATTTCTGTACAAGCATCGCCTACTTATTATAACTATCTCTTAAAAGGTAACCCATATGAACAAAGTTTGGCTGGTGGTACATTAATAGGAAATATTTCTTACTCTTATGGCGCACTTATAAATATCCCTATTTCGGATAAAATTACATTTAGATTTGGTTACCGAAAATCTAATTTTTCGTTTAAAATTGAAAACGCCCTCAATGAGCTTTCCAATGAAAGAACTTTTAATTTGCTAACCGACAAAGCAATTGAAAGAAATGGATTACCTGTGCCAAATGTCATTCTCAATAAAATATACGACGGAGAAATGTTTGACATAGAACAGAAAATGGAGTATCACGAAATTCCTTTAGAATTAAACTATACATTGAATAAAAATAAAGTTACAATTGATGCTATTACTGGTATTGGTCTTATGATACTAGGTGATAACGCAGTCCACATTAAAAACGAAGCGGGAATAGCCGAAATTGGTACAATTAAGTATTTGAAAAAAGCTACAATTACACCTATCATAGGAATAGGTATTCGTTATGCTTTAACCGAAAAAATACGGTTAGACGTAGAGCCTATTTTGCAATATCAAATAGATACATTCGAAAAAGAATTCCGTAATCAACATCCTTTTATCTTTAGACTTCAAACAGGAATTACTTTAAAATTATAAAGCAAATACCCAGTAAAACATGTATTTCATCTAAAATTCACTATTTTATTTACCCAATTGTAACATTCGGAAGATTTTTACGTATAAGTATATGCAGTCTATGCAAACTGAACTTAATTTATTTTAATGAGACAGCTTAAGATTACAAAACAGGTTACCAATAGGGAAACCGCATCTTTGGACAAGTACTTACAAGAAATTGGAAAAGTTGACTTGATTACCGCTGATGAAGAAGTAGAGTTGGCACAACGTATCAAGGCAGGCGATCAACTCGCTCTTGAAAAACTTACCAAAGCCAACCTCAGATTCGTGGTATCAGTTGCAAAGCAGTACCAAAACCAAGGGCTTACTTTACCAGATTTAATTAACGAGGGTAACCTTGGCCTAATTAAAGCTGCACAGCGTTTTGACGAAACGCGGGGATTTAAATTTATCTCCTACGCCGTATGGTGGATCCGTCAATCTATATTACAAGCTTTGGCAGAACAATCTCGTATCGTTCGTTTGCCATTGAACAAAATTGGTTCTATCAACAAAATCAACAAGACTTTTGCTTTCTTAGAGCAAGCGCATGAAAGAATGCCTTCTCCTGAAGAAATTGCGAAAGAATTGGATATGACTGTTGATGACGTAAAACAATCATTGAAAAACTCAGGTAGACACGTATCTATGGATGCTCCTCTAATTGATGGTGAAGATTCTAACCTTTATGATGTACTTCGTAGTGGTGAGTCTCCTAACCCAGATAGAGAATTATTACATGAGTCTCTTCGTACAGAAATTGAGCGTGCTTTAGAAACATTAACGCCTCGTGAGGCAGATGTAATTCGCTTATACTTTGGTCTTGCAGGTCAACATTCTATGACCTTAGAAGAAATTGGTGAAACTTTTGATCTTACAAGAGAAAGAGTTCGTCAAATTAAAGAAAAAGCTATTAGACGTTTAAAGCATACTTCTAGAAGTAAAATATTAAAAACGTATTTGGGTTAAAAAACTTAAGCGTTCAAGCTATAAAAATTGCACGTTAAATATTCCTTAAATTGGCAATATTGGCATATTAGTTGTAATTTTAACGGTAACAACAGTTTATCATGACTGTTCGTTTTTTGATTGATGAATAAACTCCGGCTGATTACCGGAGTTTTTTCATTTATAATAATTTGCAATGCAATTTAAAAAGCTAAGTATCTGAATACTGATATATACACTAAAAAATCTTTCCTTATCTTAGAGTATCAACATTAACCTAATGAAACACACAGTACTAATTCTATTGAGTTTCGCGCTGTTCAACTCCTGTAATACCAAAAAGACTATTACTGATTTCAATACATACCCTACCCCTGTAAACGAAAATCTTTGGATACAATACACCAAAGATGCTACGCTCTTTAAACTTTGGTCTCCAAAAGCTGAAGAAGTAATTTTAAGACTCTATAAAGACGGACAAAACTCTACTGTCTTTTCATACTATAACCTAACAAAAGAGCATCAAGGTATTTGGCAAACAAAAGTTAATGGTGATTTAAACGGTATGTATTACACCTATCAAGTTAAAATTAATGATTCGTGGCTAGATGAAACTCCGGGAATTTACGCCAAAGCTGTTGGTGTAAATGGAAATAGAGCAATGGTCTTAGATATGGAAACTACTAACCCAAAAGGTTGGGAAAAAGACACTTCCCCTACTCTTAATAAATATAATGAAGCTATAATTTATGAATTACATGTTCGTGACATGACAATTCATTCGCAGTCTGGCTCATCATTACCAGGTACATATTTAGGGTTGGTAGAAGCTGATACTAAAGGTCCAAATGGAGTTGCTACTGGTATTGATCATTTAAAAGAACTGGGTATTACCCATGTGCATCTTTTACCGACTTTAGACCACTACTCCATTGACGAAACCAATTTAGACACTCCACAATTTAATTGGGGTTACGACCCTAACAACTACAATGCTCCTGAAGGTTCTTTTTCTACCGATCCCTTTAATGCCGAAGTGCGCATTAAAGAGTTTAAGCAAATGGTAAAGAATTTTCATGATAATGGTATTGGGGTTATTTTAGATGTCGCATATAACCATACTGGTAAAACAGAAGAATCTAATTTTAATCAAGAAGTACCTGGTTATTACTATCGCCATTGGGAAGATGGTTCTTATTCAGATGCTGCTGCCTGTGGTAACGAAACGGCATCAGAGCGTGCTATGATGCAGAAATTCATCATAGAATCTGTCTTACATTGGACGAAAGAATATCATATTGACGGATTCCGGTTCGACCTCATGGGTATTCATGACATTGAAACCATGAATAAAATTGGCGAAGCTGTTTTAGAAATAAATCCTGATGCACTTTTATATGGCGAAGGATGGACTGCTTCAGATTCTCCGCTACCTGAAGAAAAACGAGCCCTTAAAAAACACATGCAGCAACTTCCTAAATTTGCAGCTTTTAATGATGACTTACGTGATGGGTTAAAAGGTTCAGTTTTCGAAGATGAAAGTTTAGGTTTTGTTAGTGGCGCTAAGAATACACAGGAATCTATTAAATTCGGAATCGTAGGCGCTATTCAACATCCTCAAATTGATTATGAAGAGGTAAATTACTCTAATGCTCCTTGGACCTTAGAACCATGGCAATCTATAAACTATGTTTCTTGCCACGACAATCATACCTTATTCGACAAACTTAAAATTTCAAAACCAGATGCAACATTAAATGAATTAATTGCTATGGATAAATTGGCGAATGCCATTGTACTTACATCACAAGGAACCCCGTTTCTTCATGCTGGATCAGAAATGCTTCGCACCAAAAACGGAGAACATAATTCCTACAACCTACCTGATAGCATTAATCAAATAAACTGGAATTGGAAGAATGACAACAAAGAAGTATTCGACTACTATAAAAATCTAATAAAGCTGAGAAAAGAACATCCCGCTTTTTATATGGCTACCTCTAATCAAGTAAGAGAACATTTAAAATTCCAAACAGCTAATAATAATCTTGTTTCCTTTACACTAGAAGGCAATGCAAACGATGATAATTGGAAAAACATTTTAATGATTTACAACGCATCAAACGAAAAATTAAATTATAAAATAGATGGGGTTTGGCAAAAAGCTGTTTCTGGTAGTACCTTTGACTTTCAAGGTCTACAAATATTGAAAGACAGTATTGAAGTACCTGCTTTATCGATGTATATAGCCTTTCAGAATTAATTGTAATTTTATCAAATTCGTATAAATTCATGAGTTCAGATTCTCAACCTAATAACCCGCTTCATGGTATTAAGCTAGCGACCATACTTGAAGAACTTACAGAAAAATATTCTTGGGAAGATTTGGCTGGTCAGATAGATATTAATTGCTTTAAAAGTAATCCGTCTATAAAATCGAGTTTAAATTTTTTACGTAGAACTCCGTGGGCTCGTGAAAAAGTTGAGCATTTATACTTACAATCCTTCAAAAAATAATGAGCCTTAATATCGTACTCATAGAACCAGAAATACCTAATAATACAGGTAACATTGGCAGATTAGCCCTAGGCACTGGATCTACATTACATTTGGTGAAACCATTCGGATTTGAACTTACCGATAAGCGACTAAAAAGAGCAGGTTTAGACTATTGGCAACACCTCAATGTTATTATATACGAAAATGTCGATGAATTCTTTGAGCAACATAAGGACAAAAAAATGATATTCTTTTCTGCCACTGCTAGCAAAAATCATTGGGATATTAATTTTGAAAATGATATGTTTCTCGTTTTCGGCAAAGAATCTGTTGGCTTACCAAAAGAATTATTAAAGAAAAACATCGAAAATACTGCCAAAATCCCACTTTACAGCGAACACATTAGAAGTTTAAATTTAGCCAATGCTGTTGCCATTACTATCTACGAAGGTTTACGGCAAATTAACCTGAAATAACTACTTTCTTTTGATAACTGAAATCGTAAACATTCTTAAAAAATTTTAACTAATTTATCGGTAGTATAATTTAAGTTGTACTATTTACCTTTCCTAAATAAAAAAGTTCATCTAGTTATCCAACTAAACGCCATCGCTTTCCAAATTACAAATAACAGCGCTTCCTACTATCTATATCGTAAAATTTCATGGCGATATTGTCAATTCTACATTCACGCACCCATACTTTATTTAACTCAAAATTTAGGTTCACTTTACTTACCGTTAAAATTTGAAAATCATTTAATTGTAGCGGAATAATTGATTATTTTCAAAGTGAAATTCTTTTATTTCATCAATTGAACCAACCTAATTTCCACCGTATGAACTCAAAAAAATACTACCTATTACTTGCATTTACACTGGTCGCTTTTAGCTCCAGTTTTGCACAAAAAAAATCTAAAACCAATACGGCAACCATAACTACAGATTTCTATGAGAATTTAGAATGGCGAAATATCGGTCCGGTTCGTGGTGGTCGTTCTTTAGGGTCAGCAGGTAGCCCAAGTAGACCTAACGAATATTATTTCGGTGCAACAGGTGGCGGACTATGGAAAACTACGGATGGCGGCAATGAGTGGAAACCTGTTACCGATGGTCAAATAACCAGTTCTTCGGTAGGTGCTGTAGCAGTCGCAGAATCAAATCCTGATATTGTATACATTGGTATGGGCGAAGTACAACTACGTGGTAGTATTACTCAAGGCGACGGCGTATATAAAACTATTGATGGCGGTGAAACCTGGCGTCATTTAGGTCTGAAAGAAACACAAGCTGTTTCAAGAATTAGAATTCACCCATCTAACCCCGATATAGTTTACGTTGCAGCACTTGGTCACCCTTATGGTGATAATGAAGAACGTGGTGTTTTTAAAAGTACCGATGGTGGGAAAACTTGGAACAAGACATTGTATGTAAGTGATAAAGCGGGTGCTGTAGATTTAATAATCGATAGAAACAATGCTAATATTCTATACGCTAGTACTTGGGAGGTTCAAAGAAAAGCATGGAAAATGTGGGGTGGTGGCCCAGGTAGTAAACTATGGAAATCAACTGACGCTGGTGAAACTTGGACAGATCTTTCAAAAAATCCTGGTATGCCAGAAGGACCGTTAGGAAAAATCGGAGTTACAGTTTCTCCCGCAGTTTCTAATCGCATTTGGGCGGTTGTAGAAGCTAACGAAGGTGGTGTTTTTCGTTCAGACGATGCCGGTCAAACTTGGGAACGTACTAATGATGAAAGAAAACTTAGACAACGTGCTTTTTACTATTCTAGAATTTATGCTGACCCGCTAGATAAAGACATTGTTTACGGACTTAATGTTGATTTTTGGAAATCTACCGATGGCGGTAAAACTTTTGATATTGAAATAAAAGTACCCCATGGCGATAATCATGATTTATGGATAGACCCTAACAATCCTGACCGTATGATTTCTTCTAATGACGGCGGTGGCATTGTTAGTATCAACGGAGGAAAAACCTGGACAGAAGAAGATTACATTACAACACAACTGTACCATGTAATGACAACGAACGACGTACCTTATCATGTTGCTGGTGCGCAACAAGATAATAGTACAATTGCAGTACCAAGCGATGGTTGGGAACATATGCAGGCTCGCGGTCAAGGTGATGGTTGGGCTTACGCTGTCGGTGGTGGTGAAAGTGGGTGGATTACCCAACATCCTAAAAACTTAGACATTTTTTATGCTGGTAGCCAAGGTGCACTTTTAACTCGTTACGATAGAAGCAATGGGCAATCTAGAGATATTCAAGTATACCCACGATTTTTCTCTGGTGAGCCCGCTAGTGCTTTACCAGAACGCTGGCAGTGGACTTTCCCTATTATGTTCGCTCCGCAAGACTCTAATGTAATGTATACGTGCTCTCAACATGTTTGGAAAACTACAGATGACGGACAGTCTTGGGAGAAAATTAGTCCCGATTTAACCTATGCTGATCCAACTACCTTAGGCAAAACTGGCGGTATTATTACTATGGATATGAACGGTCCAGAAATTTATGCAACGGTATTTGCCCTTGCTCCTTCAAACCATGATATTAATACGATATGGGCAGGTTCTGATGATGGTAAAATTCATATTACAAGAGATGGCGGCAAAAATTGGGCAGATATTACCCCTAAAGATTTACCTAAATTCTCTAGAGTAAGTATTATTGATGAATCTATTCACAACCCAGGTACGCTTTATGTTGCAGCTAACAGATATCAAGTCGATGACAGACAACCTTATGTTTTTAAAACCCATGATTATGGTAAAACTTGGACCTAGATTATTAATGGTATTGAAGATGG
>JANQUX010000123.1 GCA_030730545.1 Maribacter sp.
GTTTAATTATGACAATGATTTCTTCGCTGCATCAGATAAAAATTATACACAAGGTTATAGTTTTGAATATGCGAATAATGGCCTAAGAAAAAATCCGGTAAATTATCTTTTCATCAAACCAAAGTCCAGCTACTTCACCTACGGATTAGCATTAGAACATATCGGCTTTACACCCAGCGATTTTGTTAGTCCCGATATTCAAATTGATGATAGACCCTTTGCCGCTGCGATATATTTGAAGAGCTTTGCAATTGCAACAGACACCATTTCAAAATCAAGATTATCTCAATCGTTAAGTATCGGACTTATTGGTCCCGGTGCTTTTGGCAGAGAAATGCAAACAGCAATTCATAAATTAATAGAAAATAAAACTCCCGGTGGATGGGACAATCAAATTCAGAACGATCTAGTATTGAACTATAAAATAGGTTACGAGAAACAAGTTTTCAATTTTAAAGACTTAGCTAATTTACAGGTTATAACGTCATTGCAACTAGGAACGCTATTTACAAATGCATCTTTCGGATTTAATACTACTGTCGGACTATTAGATAATCCGTTCTCCAAAAACATTACAACTTCGAAGTTTAGACTTTATGCTTTTGCACAGCCAACAGTTAATGTAGTTGGTTTTGATGCCACCTTGCAAGGCGGCATTTTTACCAATGACAATCCTTATACCATTTCTTCGAAAAATATAGAAAGGTTAACCGCACAAATCGACTATGGACTCATACTCAAATACAGGAAATTGTATTTAGAATATACCCGAACAACGATTACCAAAGAATTTACCTCTGGTAATTCTGCCAATTGGGGCGGTTTTAAAGCAGGATTTCTATTTAATTAATCTACACAACCGGTTCTCCATAAAGGTCAAAGTCTGCTGCTTCTGTAATTTTAATATTGACAAACTCACCTTGCTTCACATAATGCTTAGCTGCATCTATTAAAACCTCGTTATCAACATCTGGAGAATCAAATTCTGTTCTTCCAACAAAGTAATTACCCTCTTTACGATCTATAATACAACGAAAAGTCTCCCCTACTTTCTTTTGGTTCAATTCCCAAGAAATTTGAGATTGAATTTCCATGATGATGTTAGCACGCTCTTGTTTCACCTCTTCTGGCACATCGTCTTCTAATGAAAACGCATGTGTATTTTCTTCATGACTGTATGTAAAGCAACCTAAGCGCTCAAAACGCATAGCAACTACCCAGTTTTTAAGAATCTCGAAATCTTCTTCAGTTTCACCAGGATAACCAACAATCAAAGTGGTTCTAATCGTCATTTCTGGTACTGCAGCTCTAAATTCCTTAAGTAATTTGGTTGTTTTAGCTTCGGTTGTACCACGACGCATACTTTTAAGAATACGGTCAGATATATGCTGTAACGGAATATCTAAATAGTTACAAACCTTTGGCTCTCTATTCATTACATCTAATACATCCATCGGAAAACCTGCAGGAAATGCGTAGTGTAAACGTATCCATTCTATTCCTTCAACCTTTACCAACGCTTCTAAAAGCTCGGCAAGGTTTCTTTTCTTATATAGATCCAAACCATAATAAGTAAGATCTTGTGCAATTAAAATAAGTTCTTTAACACCTTTGGCCGCTAACTTTTCAGCTTCGGTTACCAAATTTTCAATCGGAGTACTTTTATGC
>JANQUX010000124.1:0-1839 GCA_030730545.1 Maribacter sp.
GTTTCTTGTTGTTCTTCTTGTTTAAGTAATGGCTGTAAATTCAACAACCACTTTGTCGGAGCTCCAAAATCTGAATTACCCCATGTGGAATTAAACTGTCCGTGATTGGCATGGTGGATGTATACTCCCGATTTAAAACGATTGATAGAATCTGTATACTGCAAACGGCGGTACGGTCGCATACCCCAAAAGCTCACTTCATCGGCATCGTAAGAACCTTGAATGCTCAAAAAATTGATATTGTTCAGTATAATCTTGCGGTCGTACCTATAATCTGTAGGTGCTAATGCGACGACACCTTTAATATTAAAATTAAAATCGAATTTCTGATTCGCCTGATCAGGAAAATAGGGCAACGGATTATAAGCTGCAGCTATAGAAACCGCCTCGCCACCACGAGAATGCCCAACTAGCATAATATTATCCATATCGACTTTTCGTGCAAGGTCATGACCATTTTCAGTATTCCAGCTTCGCCATTGTTCAAGATGTTTTAGAAGTAGCCAAGCACGAGCAGGCATTTCCTTACCCATAAAATCGCCGGACCAATGTCCGTTCAGAAAATTTTCATCCACCGAAACTGCTATAATTCCCCTACTTGCCAAAAGTTCGCCCAGATAGCCATAACCATCATCTGAGTAATCGATCATACTATGGTTACCGTGTACTATGAGCGTTAAAGGAAATGGACCATCACCCTCGGGCATATACACCCTGCCATTTAGCGGAAAGTTTTCAGCACCGAAACCCCAATATTTTTCACGCCATTTTTTCTTTTTGCCTTTCCAATCAGGTATTAGCCAGGTACCATCTACGGAATTGGTGGTATAGGTTACTCCCGTTGAGAACTCCTCTCGTTGCTCGTCGGTTCCACTACCATACGTAAATGTTTTAACCGCATAAGAACCGACAGCGGCAGGATTTTCTATCTCGACATTAGAAAGCATTGAAGTACTCTCTGAAAATGCCAAAGGCACTTCTTTATCATAAGGGTCAGTACCTGAATCAGTTAAAACAAATAGGATATAACCGATACCGATGAGCATTATGATTAGAAAAGCGCTTGAAGAAAAATTTCTTTTTAATTGAAATCTATAAACAGCAATACACAATAGTATACCGACAGCGGCAATTGTACTATAGAGTACTAAAGGCCACCCAAAACCGACATATTTTAAAATGATAAAAACTACGATACCGCTCAAAATTGCCGTGATAGATTTCAGTGGGATACTCCTGATTCTTTTTCCTAAAAAATTAAATAGGATATAAACGCCAAGATTGATGACCACCCCTAAAAGAATGGCAATGAGCATCATTATAAGTGGATGCCAACCGGTTAAAAAGTGATATCCGGCAATTGCATAAAAGACAAGTGTAAGCAGTAAAATGAGGGAGAATAATCGATTTTTCATTAGGAGGATAAATTCTGGTGGTTCTAGCACTTGAATTTAAACAACTTAAATGAAAATAAATAACCTACAGGGTATTTTTGAAAATCCGCTAATAATGACCCGCCAAGAATATAGAATTGATAATGGGATCAAACGTACTTTTGAATATCTGAATATTAAAAAATTTACATTTTCGCAGCAAACATCTTAGAGATTTTAGAACGCAATTTTCGTTCGTAATCTTCTTCTAGCCATTCTTTATAGTTCTTAGTATTATTCATAATACAATATGAATATTGGCGAACACGATATTTGATTTCCTCCTTTAATTTTTTAGCCAGAATACGGGCATCAAAAACATCTTCAGAATTCTCTACACAAATCTTTGCATGCTGCTGAATACTCTTTTCAAGCACCAGTTTAGATTTCTCACCGTTAGCAAAGC
>JANQUX010000124.1:1849-5411 GCA_030730545.1 Maribacter sp.
AGAATTTGCGAATTCTGCACGAAGATCTGGTGGCATTTCATAAACGAATTCCCGTTCAATTTCTTCATCGTTCTTAATATTCTCTAAATAAAAATCAGGAAAATGAAAGATTTCTTGCCAATCGATTCCCGCATTCCACATACCGAAACGGGCGACATTGTTCCCCATATCGATAACGTTGAATTCCTCTTTATGAGGTAGGTATCTTGAACCACGACCGATCATTTGAAAATAAAGGGTAAGAGAGCGTGTAGCACGGTTTAATATAATAGTCTCAACACTAGGTTCATCAAAACCAGTTGTCAGTATACTCACTGAAGTAAGAATAGCATCGGGAGTCTCTTTAAACCATTTTAGAATTTCTTTTCGTTCGGTAGCATTATTCTTATTGTCAAGGTGACGAATATTATAACCGGCCTTTTTAAAAATTTCGTAAACGTATTTAGAGGTATTAATTCCGTTATTGAATATTAACGTCTTTGTGCCTTTACCTATTTCGTTATAAGCAGAAACCAACTTGTTCAACATGCTGTGGTTACCGTACAGCTCATCAGAAGATTTTACGGTATAATCGCCACTAATACCAAGTTTTAAGGTCTGTAGGCTAACATCATAATTATACATATTCGCCTTTGCCAAAAACTTCTTTTGAATCAGCGATTCTATTGACTCGCCCACGATCAACTTTTTATAGTTGTCTTTCATGGGAAGCTTAATATTCGAACTCAACGGAGTAGCCGTAACCCCAAGAATAACGGAGTTCTCAAAGAATTTAAATAGTTTACGGAACGAGTTGTAATGCGCCTCATCGATAATAACTAGTCCGATATTATTAATCTCAACTTTCTCTTCTTGAAGACGGTTATTTAGCGTTTCGACCATGGCCACAAAACACATAAACTCATCTTGGTCTTGCCACTCTTTAACCTCGCTATTGATTATCTTGTTTTTTACTCCAAAACCCTTCAGCATTTTAGAAGTCTGCTGACTTAATTCGATACGATGGGTTAGTACAATAACCTTTTTATTGGTTTTTGCGATGTAGCGTTTGGCAATTTCAGAGAACACCACCGTTTTACCGCCACCGGTAGGCAATTGGTATAACAAGTTAGAATTATCGCCATTCTCATCTAAATACTTAAAAATGGAATGTAGATCCTCCTCTTGATAATCGTACAGGGTTTTCTCAGTAATCTCGTTATGTAGCTTCAAAAGGTTTGTAGGCGTTTATTTATGTTAATAATGCAAAAACCTTATAAAATTATGTGATTTTTATGGGTCTAGGAAATAAAAAACTTGAAAAAAACAATATTAATAACCCTTGTCAGAATCTACTAAATTTTGCAATTTTTCTCCAGAACCTATCCTGTTGTAGTTTTCTATTATCTGCGGAATAACAGAATTTGTATCGGAAACACTGGCGTAATGGGGAGTCATGTGCACTTTTTCATGATTCCAAAAAGGATGGTTTTTGGGTAATGGTTCCTTATGATATACATCTAAACACGCCCCATAAAGATGATCAGTATCTAATAATTCGATTAAATCTACGTCGACTAAATGGCCGCCACGGGCAACATTTATTACAAAGGCATTTTTAGGAAGTTGAGACATCAGTTCTTTGTTTAGTATACCTTCGGTCGCTGGCGTTAAAGGTAATAAGCAAACCAACACATCGGTAGTTTTTAAGAACTCTTGTTGTTCATCAGCACCAGAAAAGGTTGTTACTCCCTCGATATTTTTTTTACTCCTACTCCACCCCTGTACTCTGAATCCGAATTTGGTAAGGTCGGTAGCAGTTAGCGCCCCTAGTTCTCCTAAACCTAAAATACCAACAGTAACATCTTTAATACGTAAGTAATCTTTTGGTGCCCATTTATTGGCAACTTGGTCAAGTTTATAGGCATTTAAATTTTTTAGATGAGCAAATACAACTGCTACCACATGCTCAGACATATCGCTTGCTAAAAACGGATCTACAATACGTGTAATGGGAATGTTCTTCGGTCGGGTTTCATCTTCAAAAATATAATCTACCCCGGCACCGGCAGAAGCAATACATTTTAAATTGGGGTAACCTGCTAAAGACCCCTTTGGATGCTTCCAGATGACCGCCATGGTAATCTCATCTTTTGGGTGATCTTCGAGATAGCTATATACTTTTATAGCACTGTTCGCTTTCTGTAAAGCATTCTTCCAAAGTTCAATTTTTTTATCCTGTCTAATAACAACTATTGCCATATGCTAATCTATAATATCCAAAGCTTTTGAGAATTCATCCTCAAAAAGCCACTTTTGAGTTTGTGTTTCTGTATAAATTTTTAAAATACGTTCTCGAAATTCAGGAAAAACTCCCTGTACGCTAGTAAACTGAATAACCTCGTTAAATGAATTGAGCATGCTTCTAAAAAAAGAATCCGGCACATTTTTCTCTTTAGAAAAGGTCTGTGCAATTTCTAGATTATAGCACATAACATCTGCAATTAAATGAGGATCTACACCTAGTTTGATAAAATGCTTCAAGAATTTTTGAGCGACCGAACGTCTTGCTTTTGGTCTTCTACGTTTCAGCGGAAAATATTCGTTGGCAATTTTAGCTTTTGCATCTTGTACCAGTTTATCTTCTTTGGGGTTAAATGCAAAATCATAATAGGTTTTTACGGTGGGGAATTTCTCGTATAGCTCTAGTATTTGCTCTTCTAACGCCTTTTTTGGAAGTTTGGATATATATGTTTTTAAGGCTCTTTTACTCATATTAATTCAGTGTCTGATATCAAAAATAGGTTTTACAAAAATAAAAGCATCAAATGCTTAAATCTTTATTAAAGCTAATAAATGCTGTAGAAGTATAGGCGTATTTATTAGGAAATACGGATAAAAAGCGGTATACTGTAAACTTGTACAACTTCTAAATTCCATACACACATATGAGGCAACTAAAGATTATCAAGCAGGTAACGAATCGTGAGTCGAAATCACTGGATAAATATTTGCAAGATATCAGTAAAATTGATTTGATTACAGCGAATGAAGAGGTAGAATTAGCGCAGAAGATTCGCGAAGGTAGTCAAGCAGCTTTGGAAAAATTAACCACTGCAAACTTAAGATTCGTAGTGTCCGTAGCAAAACAATATCAAAATCAAGGTCTTAAATTACCAGATTTAATTAATGAAGGAAATTTAGGCTTAGTAAAAGCAGCAAAAAGATTTGATGAAACTAGAGGATTTAAGTTTATATCCTATGCCGTATGGTGGATCAGACAATCTATACTACAAGCTTTAGCAGAACAATCAAGAGTTGTTCGTTTACCGTTGAACAAAATTGGTTCAATTAATAAAATCAAAAAGACATTTTCTTACCTAGAGCAGGCACATGAGCGTCCGCCTTCTCCAGAAGAAATTGCAAAAGAATTAGAAATGACGGTTTCTGAAGTGAAGCAGTCACTTAAGAACTCAGGTAGACACGTATCTATGGATGCACCTTTACGTGAAGGCGAAGATTCTAACCTATATGACGTTTTACGTTCAGGGGAGTCTCCAAGACCAGATAACGTTTTATTACA
>JANQUX010000124.1:5511-8516 GCA_030730545.1 Maribacter sp.
ATTGTTTTAAAAAAAGAAAGCGCCCGTTTATACGGGCGCTTTCTTTTTTCATACTGTTTTGAAACACTATGAATAGCTTAATTTGTTGATATTAAAGTTCACTAGGATGCTATTAAGATCCTGAATAAAATTTTGATAAGACGAAAAATCTTGATTTTGATGTGCCATGAGTATTTTTTTATTGGTTTTGGTTTGGTTTAGATTTACATATAGTCCAACTCCGCTAATTCGTTGATACTAAGAATCTCATTTAAATCTTGAAGAAAAATCAAATATTCTTCTCCGTAGGTGTCGTAAAGCATATTGTAGGTTTAAAAGTTAAACTTGATTTGGGTATTCATATCTTGAAGTAAATATATAGCGATGTTAAGGGTGTGACAACAAAATGTGGTGAACCAATTTAATTCTGTTGTAAAACCCATATAAAAGTGTTGTTTAGCATTCAAATTCTCATGAACCTATATTTTACTGGGCTTTCAAGAGTGCCGTTAATCCTATTTTTTGGTATTTAAACGATGACAGTCCAAAAACGGAGTTCAATAAATGATTGTTTTGATACACAATATGATAGTAAAAATGACTATTTCATCAATTTATAGCCATGGTTAAGTAAAACGTAGTAATGCTATTAACTTCATTAATAGCATTCTATATTAATAATAAAGACTACAATACCCGACTTCATTTTTCGTTTTTAATATACCGACAATCAAATATCTTTGATGTAAAGAAAATAGTTCATGAAAAGACCCCCATTAGCCATCAACTTTTTAAAATGTAGTTTTCTTTTAATTATTCTATTATTAGGATGCTCCTTAAAAGCAAATACAAAAAATCATAAAAACCTTGAGGTAAAAAATGCCATATATACAGAGGTGGTATTAAACAGCCATAGTTTTAATACCCATGAGCGAAGTACCTTTACCTTTCTCTCACAAACGGAAGCTGTAGAACGCGGACTAACCGTTATTCATTTTCAGGCAAATGATCAAATCGAATTTAAAACCTTTGATACCTATGGTAGTAAAGAAGATGTAAAAGCTTTTTTAGAAGTACTTACACGAATGAAAGCGTCTAACGCAATCTTTGCAATATTGGCTCATGATTCGGCAGCCGCACAATTAACAGGCTTCGAAAAGCAGTTAAACGATTTAGGCTTTATACAATTAAGTAGCTTAAAAGGTCGTCAAGCTTATGTAATGCAAAATTTTAATGGTGCTATTTCAGAACAGGTTGATGATAACTCCATTACCCAAACCTTAACTTTAAATACGCCGATTGATACAAAAGAAATATACTTTCCGAAAGAGGTGTATGAATTTGAGCCTAATGTAGATCGTTATATTGCCCATGCTGGTGGAGAAATCAATGGAGTAAAATCTACCAACTCTAAGCATGCATTAGATGAAAATTATAAGAAAGGCTTCCGCAATTTTGAATTGGATATTATAGAAACTTCTGACGGTAAATTAGTAGCTGCCCATGATTGGAATATGTGGGCACGTTTTACAGATTATACGGGAAGCTTACCTCCTACCCATTCCCAATTCATGAAACAGAAGATTTATGGTGATTATACTACGCTAGACATGAATGCTATTAATGCCTGGTTTAAGAATCACCCAGATGCTACCTTGATTACAGATAAAGTGAATGACCCAATTGCCTTCGCCGACGCCTTTGTAGACAAAGACCGTCTAATAATGGAACTCTTTAGTGTTATGGCAGTTGAAAAAGCATCTGAGCATGGTATACATGCCATGATTTCTCAAGAACCATTATTGTCTATTAAAGGTGATAAGGTGAATTTTTTGAAAGTGAATAACGTAAAACATGTGGCACTATCTAGAAGGATAATTGCAAGTCAGAAGAAATTGATGCTGCAATTAAAAGAAGCAGGTATTAAGGTGTACGTATATAATGTAAACTTTGATGCTGGTAAAGATGAACAATATGTTTACGATAATGAGTTGGGGTTAGTCTACGGGTTGTATGCCGATAAGTGGATATCTGCTATGAAGTCTAAAAATTAAACTCATACGTTAATCCTGCAGAGATAGAGTAAAAATAACTTCCGGGGTCAAAAGATTGCTCTTGGCGCAGCACTCCCACATTTGTTCTGTAGGCACTTAAATTATTTTTACTTGTAAATTGGTACTCTACACTTAAACGTTGCGATTCAATATACAATAGTGTTTCTGCTAACAATTGATCTCCCGAGGTAAATTGCCTCAGCTCAGGTGAAAAACCGTAACCGACATTAATACCCATATAATTATCAGCATCCTTCAAATACTTACGTACCAATAAATTTCCAGAAACATTGGTTAAGTTATCGACCGCTGGGGTAATGAATGAGCGTAAAGAGAAGTAGTAATTGCCCTTATAATACCCTATTGAGTTGGTAATGGATTTTATATCTCTAGTTGTAAAGTTTATAAATCTACCTCCGCCAGAGAATTCTAAACCACTTTTATGGTTGTAATAAATATCGCCACCAACTTTATGATTAGGATACAGATCTGATTCTGAATAACCATAATTGACGTAAGCGTAGAAACCTTTTGCAATTTTAGGATACAAATCAATGTCTAATTGAATTCCGTTTTTACCTACTCTATTACTATTGTTTATTCTTGGAATAATAGATCCAAAGGGAGTCTGTCTTTTATAAGCAATGCTTGATGTAGTAATGGGATCAAAACGCTGGTCAAAAACTGTTACAGAACTGTTTACCATTACAGAGTTGTTTAACTTCTCTTCTGTAACAGGTGTTTTTCTAACTAGTTCTTCGTTCTTTTCTTCAATGTCTCTAGCTACCGTTGGCTTCTTTTTTTTGGCTGTTACTAATTTAGTTTTGACAGTACTATCAACATTATACCAACCATTATCAGTATAGGATAAACCTTTAACCCCTTCAGTCGCTATTGCTTGAAGTCTTAAAATTTCAGGATCATTATCTATATACACTAGTGCTTTATTGGAAAGACCCAATGCCGTAGCAT
>JANQUX010000125.1 GCA_030730545.1 Maribacter sp.
TAGCGTTCAAAGTACTGTTCCAAATTTTCTTTTGTTGTTCAACACTATTTACCCAATGGGGAATCAACCCCCAAGTAGCTACAATAGGATAAAACGGATCTTCATTCGTATATATTAATACCTCAGGATGCGAAAAGCCCGATGCATGGTGAAGCGGCAAATCGGTCAATGGTCCCAATTTTTCAAAAATCTCGTCGATTGCCTTTAAATCTTGACTTCTCTTTGCCCTTTTTAACTGCGCCTCTAAACTGGTTTTAACATCATAACACATACACTATTCTTTAGCGATGAATTTTAAACTATAGCGGTTTTAACGCCACTGTAAAAATTGCAGGCTCCTTCTTTAATACCATAAAGCCTTCTGCTAAATCATCTTGTTCTACCGCATACGGATAAAAAGTAATCGGCTCTATGCAGACCATATTCGGCACCTCCGTCCAAAGCATAAAATGACTAAAGCCTTCAGATGTTATTTGAAGTGATTTCTCATCTTTTAAAGTAATTACATCTGTATTTGGCACTTGTAATGCTCTACTACCAACTTCCATAACCTCGGGTATGGTAATATTTTGTTCTCCGGCAGAAATAATAGCATTATCGCTATGCAACATAAACGCAGGGTGATAACCCAACATAAAAGGCATGCCCTCTTCACCTGAAATTGAAAAGGTAACCACCAATGAATTGTCTATTAATTCAAACGACTTTACAAACTCAAAATCGTAAGGCCAGCTCAGTTTCTCTGCGGTAGATTTATTAGGATATTTTGAATTTAAAATCTCGGTATTTGCTGTATACTTTTTAGAGAATACGGCTTTATTTATTGAGCTTTCTATCAACCTATAATTCATTTCACGTAATAGGCCATGCTGATCTTGTGTAGCAAAACCTTTAGGAGTTTTCACTTTAAAATCTGCCTCGTTCGTTGGTCCGATCAGCGGAAACATTTCAGTATCTACACTGCGCCAACCAGGGTTTCCCTTTTGGTGCATAAACTCATGACCAGAAACTTGGTACCCTACCAGCTCTCCAGCTTCAATTTTAACTTGTTGATCTCCTACTTCTAATGTTGTTATATTACTCATTTATCAATCTATAAATTAATAATGCTGTTCTTTTCGTTAATGCCTCTATAGTATTCAAATTAACGGTTTCTTCGGGAGTGTGGGCGGCATTACCCATAGTCCCCAATCCGTCCAAACAATCTACATATTGCGCTACAAAAGAAGTATCTGCAGCACCTCTTTTACCTGGATCATATGCTAGCACTTCACCTTGCTTTAAATCTAAACTTACTTCGTTCAATTTCGTCAACAATGCCTTATTACCATCTGTAGGTTGCATTGCTGGATAACTATCTTTAAAAGTTACCGTTGCAGATGTATGTGGTAAATTATTCGCCACTACGGTTCTCATATTTTCCCGTGCACGTTCTTTTTGTTCTTCGGATATAAATCGTAATCCACCACGGACTTCTGCTTTCTGCGCCACTACATTGGTCTTACCAAAAACAGTTCCCTTACTGGTCATTTCATCAAACTCTATAAAAGTACCCCCAATCAATGTCCCCGGATTGAATGTCAATAAATCTTCACCCTTTACATCGGTATAGAATCCGTTTAATATTCTTGACATTTCAAAAATAGCTCCTGCACCTGTATCTTCAC
>JANQUX010000126.1 GCA_030730545.1 Maribacter sp.
GCCCAGGTATACACCCAAAAGTTAGTGCCTGCCCATTCAAAGAACCATATTACCAAAGATAGAATTGCGCCGCCAAAAATAATGGTCATTGCCCATTGCTTCAATTTATCAATTAAAAATGTCGCTTTTGTGGTTTTATTGAATCCGAATTTTTCTTCGATTACAAATGTTTGGTAGTATGAAAACGGAATGTTGCGAATATCGCTTCCGATCATAATAATACCGAAGAAAACTAATGCTTGTAAAATAATGTTTTGGCTGATATTTTGAGCAACATTATCTACCCAAGTAAATCCGCCGAAAAATAAAAAGGCTAAGATTAATACTAACGAAAAAATAGAAGTGAAAACTCCAAATTTATAGTTTGTAAGCTTATATGCCTGAGATTTTTCATATTCTTCAGCATTGTAAACATCATTTAAATCTTCAAGAATAGGGTCTTTAAAGCGTTTTGCATTCAAATAATTCATTACTGTAGCAAGTATGAATTCTGCAATCAAAATGAAAAGGATGCAATAAAAGACGAATGTTTTATCCATATAGTGTAGTTGCAAACGAAAACTGTACTATAAAAAGTATAAATGTTACTTGTTTATTTTTCGCTGACGTTTCGCTTCAAAGATAAGTATTGCAGCAGATACAGAAACGTTCATAGAATCTATTTGACCCTCCATAGGTATAATGATGTTCTGAGTACTGTTTTTTAGCCATTCATCACTTAATCCGGAATGTTCGGTACCTACTACTATTGCTGTAGGTTCTTTGAAATTGACTGTCGTATAATCTTTAGATGCTGATAGTGCTGCACAGAATATTTGAAATCCTTCTTTCTTTAAATAAGATATAATTTCTGTTGTGCTACCCATTTTTACATTTCTAGAGAACACACAACCAACACTTGATCTTATGATATTCGGATTGTATAAATCTGTTTTTGGATTAGCAATTAAAACAGCGTCTAAATTTGCCGCATCTGCCGTTCTAAGTAATGCACCAATATTACCAGGTTTTTCGGGAGCCTCGGCGATAAGTATTAGCGGATTCTTAGTTTCGAATTTCAATGTCGAAAGTTGATGGTCTTTGCTTTTAGCAATTGCTATAATACCCTCGGTGGTATCTCTGTAGGCTATTTTTTTATAAACATCTAAGCTCACTGAGATCAGTTCTTCATTTGTGAATGATCTTAAAATAGCATTTTCATGGGCATTTTCTAGAATATCAGTACAGTATAAAATTGTCTCTATTTTATATTGTGCACCAATTGCTAACTGAAGTTCAAGTAAACCTTCTAACACAAAAAGTCCCGTTTTTTTGCGCTCCCTAGATTTTTCTTTTAATAGTAAAACCTTTTTGATGAGCTGGTTTTGGAGGCTGCTTATGTGTTTTGTTTCTTGCATGAGATACAAAAATAGTTCAATTTGGTAAGTCCGTTATATTTTATCGACTAAGCGATTTCAAAAAATTAATAAATAACTGATTGAGATGATGAATAAATTTTACTTTTTAGTTTTAGCCTTGGCTATATCTTCATGTAAAGAAACACCTAAAAAAGAAATGATTACCGATGCTGTTGAAGAAATAGCTATGCAGGTGAACTTAGATAAATACCCTGCTGAATTAAATAAAGTATTTGAAGCTCATGGTGGTTTAAATGCTTGGAAAGGTTATAAAACATTGAATTTTGAAATGCCGAATGAGAAATTCAACGAAGTTCAAACCATCGACCTACAAAAAAGGTTCGATAAAATTTCTACACCAGATTACACGCTTGGTTATAACGGAGAAGTTTGGCTTTTAGACAACACCGGTAATTATGAAGGCAAGCCAAAATTCTATCATAATTTAATGTTCTATTTCTATGCGATGCCTTTTGTATTGTCAGATGACGGAATTAAATATGAAGAAGTTAATGCTTTAGTTTATGACGGAGTTTCGTACCCTGGGTACAAAATTTCATATAATAGCGGAGTAGGAGCGTCTTCTACAGATGAGTACTACATTCATTATGATGCAAAAACATACGAAATGAGATGGTTGGGGTATACCATGACCTATTTTAGTGGTGAACCATCTACTAAAGTAAATTGGATCAATTATGCTGATTGGGTAAAAGTTGATGCCGTTTTGTTACCGAAATCAATTACATGGCATAAGGTTGAAGAGGGTAAAATTAAAGAAGCAGCTAAAACGGTAAATTTTGAAAATGCTAGTTTATCTACAAACGCCAAACCTCTTGATTTTTATGCTGCACCTGAGAATGCTGTAATTGTGGAGTAAGGCTTTTCTTAAAATCATATAATTTTTTTAAAATAGGTGCCATTTTTATGGCACCTTATTTTTTATACCTAACTTGGAATTTATCTAATTTTAAAGGGATATGAATGTACTTTTTTTTGGCATTACAAAAGATATTGTAGGTAGTTCTGAAATCAGTTTTTCTGATGAATTTAAACCTGTAAACGTTGCCGAATTAAAAAAGCAACTTGTTGAATCGTATCCTGAATTTTCTAAATTGAATTCATTGGCAGTAGCTGTAAATAGTGAATATGCTGATGATAATGTACAATTGAACGGCAATGAAGAAATTGCCATTATACCACCAGTAAGCGGAGGCTAATGAAGAAAGTAATTGAGATAGTTGATGTTATTGATACTGCGAAGGTGTATGCTGAATTAAGCGATGCCAATAGTGGCGGAATCTGTGTTTTTGTGGGTGCCGTACGTGAGTTTACAAACAATGAAGAAGTAGTTGCTTTAGAGTTTGAAACGTATAAGGCAATGGCTTTAAAAGAAATGGAGAAGATTGCCGATACCGCAATGCGAAAATGGTCATTAAATAAAGTGGTCATGAGACATGCCGTTGGTGAAAAAGGTGTTGAAGAACCAGTAGTAATTGTAGGTGCTTCATCTGCTCATAGAGATGCTTGTTTTGAAGCATGTAGGTTTTTAATAGATACTCTAAAGGAAACAGTACCTATCTGGAAAAAAGAGAAATTTAAGAATAAAACGGTTTGGGTTTCCGCCCATCCTTGATTTTTTGGAAAAGAGAAGTTAGAAGAGAGAGAATAGAATATAGAAAAGAGATAATAGAGTAAAGAAAATAGCAAATAGAGAAGAGAAGTTAGAGAATAGAGAATTTGAACTTGACATTTGAACTTGAACTTGAACTTGAATTTGTATTTGTTTTTTGAGTTTGAACTTGAACTTGAACTTGAACTTGACTCTTGAACTTGAACTTGTTTTTTGAATTTGTATTTAAAAGTATGTTAGTAGACAACCACAATAGAGAAATAAATTACTTAAGATTAGCGGTTACAGACCGTTGCAATCTGCGTTGTAATTATTGCATGCCAGAAGAGGGAATCAATTTTGCCAAAAACGACAAGTTGTTTACCATAGATGAGTTGGTGAAATTAAGCGAGATAGTGGTTTCCCAAGGCATAGACAAAATACGAATTACCGGTGGTGAACCTTTTGTACGTAAAGACTTGATGGTGTTATTACGCAGCTTGTCAAAATTAGACGGTTTAAACGATATTTCTGTGACTACGAATGCAACTTTGATTGGTCCGCATATAGATGAGTTGAAAAAACTAGGCATTAAGAATATTAATGTGAGTATGGATGCTATTAACCGCGAGACTTTTGAGCGTATTACGCGCCGCGATCATTACGATGTGGTGTACAATAATATGATTCGCTTAATCACCGAAGGCTTCAATGTTCGTATTAATTTCATTGCTTTAGAAGGTCAGAATACAGATGATATTCTGCCTATGCTAGAGCTTACAAAGCACTACAATGTCTCTGTGCGTTATTTGGAAGAAATGCCTTTTAATGGTGGTTCAAAAGAATTTCAAACTATAAAATGGGATTTTAAGACCATACTTGAACATATCCGAGGGGAGCATCCAGATTATTATAAATTAGAATCTCCAAAAACATCAACATCCATAAATTATAAGATTCCTGGTTTCAAAGGAACATTCGGTGTAATCCCATCTTTTAGTAGAACATTCTGCGGAAGCTGTAATCGATTGAGAATTTCAGCAACAGGTGATGTTATTACGTGTTTGTACGCCAAGGCAAGTGCTAATCTTAGAGATATTATGAGAGCTGATGATGTAGAAGAGAATATTAAGAAAGAAATTTTAAAGGCTGTAGGCAGTCGTGCTAAAACAGGTTTTGAGGCGCAAGAAAAGTATAAGGACGTATTTAGTAATTCAATGACTTCAATAGGAGGCTGATGCAGAAGAAATTATCACATATAGATGAATCTGGAAATGCTACCATGGTAGATGTTTCTCAAAAAATAGCATCTGTACGTACCGCAATTGCTAGTGGAACGATAAAATTCCCATCAGAGGTTTTTAAATCATTGTCTGATCAAGATTTTGTTGGTAAAAAAGGAAGTATTGTACAAACAGCGGTTATTGCAGGTATACAAGGTGTAAAGAAAACGGCGGAATTGATTCCGTTATGCCATCAAATAAACCTATCAAAAATCAATGTTGAAATTGAACCAGGTATAGATGCTTTCCAAATAACATGTACGGTTAAGTGTAATGAAAAAACAGGTGTTGAAATGGAAGCTTTAACGGGAGTTTCAATAGCTGCATTAACGATCTATGATATGTGTAAGGCTCTTTCACAAGATATAGTGATCGGTGCAATTCAATTAGAACAAAAAACAGGAGGAAAAAATGATTTCCAACGCTAAGTTATACGGATTGGTGCTTTCGGGTGGTAAAAGCACAAGAATGGGTGAAGATAAAGGTTTGATTACGTATCATAATCTGCCACAACGTGAACATTTATATCATTTATTAAGTGAGGTTTGTAATCAAACATTTCTAAGTATTCGTAAAGATCAAGAAAGTGAGATTTCCAATTCGTTTAAAACTATTCTAGATCAAGATGAATTACGTGGTCCGTACAACGGATTGCTATCGGCTCATAAAGCACATCCAAATGCTGCTTGGTTAGTTTTGGCGTGCGATTTACCGTTAATGGATAAAAAGGCACTTGAAGAATTAATAGCTGCAAGAAACCCAGATAAGATAGCAAGTGCATTTGCCGATGCTGAAGATCCTCTACCAGAACCACTTTGTGCTATTTGGGAACCAGAAGCTTTAAAGCAATCTGTTGAATACCTAAAAGCAGGAAACGGATCTTGTCCAAGAAAATTCTTAATTAATGCAGATGTCAACTTGGTGTTTCCAAAACAAAAAGAAGTACTGCTCAATGCAAATTCAAGAGCAGAATATGAAGAAGCGCTACTTAAAATAGCACCATGAACCAAAATCGTTACCAAAGACAAATCACCTTAGCCGGATTTGGAACCGAAGGTCAGCATAAACTAAATAAAGCTAAAGTGCTTGTTGTTGGTGCTGGCGGACTAGGTATTCCCGTTTTAATGTATTTGAATGCCATGGGTGTTGGTACTTTAGGTATTGTTGATGCAGATGTGGTATCATTATCTAACCTTCACCGTCAAGTTTTGTTTACTGAAGCTATGGTAGGTAGTCCTAAAGTTGAGGTAGTAAAAAAACAATTGTCAGCTCAGAATTCTACAACCAGTATACAGACTTACAAGTCTTTTTTGTCAACCTCTAACTCTCTTGATATTATTAAAGATTATGATGTAGTTGTTGATGCTACAGATAATTTTCCCACTAGATATTTAATTAATGATGCCTGTGTAATTGCAGATAAACCTTACGTTTATGGGGCATTACATGCTTTTGAAGGTCAAGTAAGTGTTTTTAATTATAAAGGTGGACCAACATATCGTTGTTTGTTCCCTACCATGCCTGCGGCAGATGCGGTGCCTAATTGTAATGAAAATGGCGTATTGGGTATTTTACCTGGTATTATTGGTAATCTACAAGCTTTAGAAGTAGTTAAGATTATTGCAGAAATAGGAGAGGTGTTATCAGGTGTACTGTTACTGTTTGATACGCTTACTCAACGAACACAACGAATGAAGTTCAAGTTGCAACTAGGTAACAATGAAATTAAAACGCTTGCAACTAGTTATGAGTTTGATTGTGAAATTCCTTTAAAATCAATAGATGCTGAGGAATTTAATACTATTCTGGTTGAACAGACTGTTGAACTAATTGATGTGCGAACCGATAAAGAATTTCAAAGGCAACATATAAAAGAAGCTAAACATATTCCTTTAAGTGAATTAACAGATAGAGTGGCTGAGGTTGATTTAGAAACTACTGTTTATGTTATTTGTCAATCTGGGGTTCGTAGTAAAAAGGCAATAGCAAAAATGCAAGAATTATTTCCTGGAAAAGAGTTTGTCAATGTTACCGGTGGTATGAATCAGATGAAAAATTATGTTGATACCTATTGAGCAATTGGTGTTTTTATGCATCGGTTTTTTTATCATTGCCACATTGTATTCTTCTGTAGGTTTCGGTGGTGGTTCTAGCTATTTGGCTTTATTGACCCTTGTTTTAACTAGTTTTATTGCCATTCGCTCTATTGCATTGGTTTGTAATTTAGTGGTAGTTTCAGGTAGTACATATCTATATTTTAAAAATGGTCATGCAAAACTAAAAGATTTTCTGCCTTTTGTTTTGGCGAGTATTCCGTTGGCATATATAGGTGCTACATTTCGTTTGAAAGAAAGTGTTTTCTTTATAATTTTAGGATGCTCTCTTATTCTATCGGCATTGTTTTTAGCTGTTCAGACATTTGAAATTGATAAGTCAAAAAAAGAAGTGAAAGACTACCCCAACTATATAAGTTATGTGTTGGGAGCGGGAATCGGATTCTTATCAGGATTAGTAGGTATTGGTGGAGGTATATTTTTAGCTCCGGTTCTAAATCACTTACGATGGAACAAGGCCATAAAAATAGCAGCCTTAGCAAGTTTCTTTATTTTAGTGAATTCGATATCCGGTTTATTCGGATTGATAACTAGCGATTCATTGTTATTGCCGTGGCGAGAAACAATTTGCTTGGTTATAGCGGTTCTTCTTGGCGGACAGTTAGGTATTCGCATCAGTCTTAAAAAACTATCGGCAAATGGTATTAAAAGGGTTACTGCTTTATTAGTATTTGTTGTGGGTATTAGAGTCTTGTTGGTAAACGGTCTCGGGTTATTTTAGAAGTTTAAAATAATTAGCTACAATTCTTCAATGCTATAGTTTGTAATAGTTTTACCTTTAATTCTATGATTACATTTAAAGAAGCATTTCAAAAAGTGTTAGCCCATCCTCTAGATTTAGGTACAGAGGTCGTTAGACTTATGGATAGTTTGAATAGAATTTTGGCAGAAGATATTTATGCCGATAGAGATTTTCCTCCGTTTGATCGTGCTACCAAAGATGGTGTTGCCATTCAGTTTTCAACTCTTGTTAATAATGGTCACCTTTTCACAATTGAAGGCGAAGCTGCTGCTGGTGTGGTTCAACAAATTTTGACAGATAAATGCAATTGTTTAGAGGTAATGACTGGTGCTGTAGTGCCAGAACATTGCGATACAGTTGTAATGTATGAGCACATCACTATTGAAGATGGTAAGGTTACCCTTAATGAGAATGTCGTAAAAGGTCAAAATATTCATTATCAAGGCAGCGATGAAAAAGCCGGTGCGCTTCTTTTATCCAAAGGTAAAAAAATTACTCCTGCAGAAATCGGGGTAATGGCTACTGTTGGTAAGGCAACTGTAAAGGTTATGGGTAATCCTAAAGTTTGCACTATTGCTACGGGTAATGAATTGGTTGATGTAGGTGAAACTCCAGAGACACACCAAATACGAAAATCGAATATGGTGACTATTGAAGCGGCATTATTGAATTCTAAAATTAACGCCAGTTCTCTTCATTTATTAGATGATAAAATAGAAATTGAGCGAGAACTAGAAAAAGCTTTACAGGATAATGATGTTCTATTATTGAGTGGCGGAGTATCAAAAGGGAAGTTCGATTTTATACCTGAAGTAATGGAGTCTTTGGGTGTTGAAAAAGTATTTCATAGAGTTTTACAAAGACCGGGAAAACCATTTTGGTTCGGTTTTCACCCAAAGCTGAAAACGGTTATTTTTTCTTTTCCAGGAAACCCTGTTTCTACATTTACCAATTATCACCTCTATTTTTTACCATGGCTACAGATATCTTGTGGACTTCCGGTAGATAATTCGTATATTAATTTAAGTGCAGCAATTACAATAGCACAGCCGTTAACCCGATTTATTCAGGTTAGTACACATGTAAAAGAGGGTATATTTTGGGCAACACCTGTTGTTGAAAATGGTTCAGGAGATTTAACCAGTTTAGCAAAAGCTGACGGGTTTATTAATTTAGAACCAAGAGATGAGATATATGAAGTAGGGGAGGTAGTACCTTTTGTAAAGACCAGATTGTAACCAATTAAATTTTTCTATATGAGTCCAGTGTTAAAAAATATTTTGGCGGTAGTAGCCGGAATTGTCGTTGGTAGCCTCGTTAATATGGGAATTATTATG
>JANQUX010000127.1:0-2508 GCA_030730545.1 Maribacter sp.
TCGTGGTTAACAACTTTAGCGGCTAATCTAATGGCATTAATAAGTTTTGATAATTCACCTGAGGAATATTGAAATGAATCTTGATTTTCAATAATAAACTCCCCTAGGGTCTGATTTCTTTTTGGAGACATCTTTTAGTTTATGGTTTATACAAATATCGTGTATTTTGTTAAACGTTCAATTTTCGTTTTAATTACATTTTTTAAATTTATAACTTTGTGTTTTATTTGTAACAATTATGGAATATACAATCAGGGTTGCCAAGAGAGAAGATATGAAGCAAGTGCTTCACTTAATTCAAGAATTAGCCACTTTTGAGAAAGAAGATGATGCTGTTGAAGTAAGCGTGCAGAATTTAGAAGAAGATGGTTTTGGGGCACAGCAATTATTTCACTGTTTTGTTGCAGAAAAGAACAATAAAATTGTAGGTATGGCACTTGTTTATCCTCGATATTCTACATGGAAAGGACCAGTTATTCATTTAGAAGATTTAATAGTCACAAAAGAAATGCGTGGTAGCGGTTTAGGTACGGCATTATTAAATGAGGTTGTAAAATATGGTGATCAATTAGGGGTAAAAAGAATAAGTTGGGAAGTTATCGATTGGAACGAACCTGCAATAGGTTTTTACGAAAGTAAAGGCGCCAATGTAATGAGAGATTGGGATGTGGTGCAATTAGATGAAGCAGGAATAAAAGAGTATTTAAGCGCAATAGCTTAATTAAAAAGAAAGATAAAATTTAGAGAGCAATAGCATATGAGAGTTTTTAAATTTGGAGGAGCATCGGTTAAAGATGCAAATGCGGTTAAAAATGTAGTAAAGGTTTTGAAAGAAGTAGGATATGAGAATACACTACTGGTAGTTTCGGCAATGGGCAAAACCACCAATGCCATGGAAGATATTATTAATGCTTATTTCGATGATAAAAAAGAGATACCTTCTAAGGTAGCCGAAATGGTTGATTATCATTTAGATATCGTATCTGAATTATTTCCGAATGCACAACATGCTATTTATAAAGAAATAAAGGTGCTTGTCGATGAAATTAATGGCTTCTTCGTATGGAATAAATCGCCCAATTATAACTTCGTTTACGATCAAATAGTCGGTTACGGAGAATTGATTTCCACTACAATTATAAGTGCTTATTTTAAAGAAATAGGTATTACCAATAACTGGTTAGATGTTAGAAATTTCATTAAAACTGATAGTAATTATAGAGACACTACGGTAGACTGGGAACGTACCCAAAAGAACGTAACTACAATAGATAAAAAGGTATTGAATATTACACAGGGTTTCTTGGGTAGCGATGATAATAACTTTACTACTACTTTAGGCAGAGAGGGATCCGATTATTCTGCGGCTATTTTAGCGTACTGTTTAAATGCCGATTCTGTAACTATCTGGAAAGATGTACCGGGAGTGCTAAACGCAGATCCTAGATATTTTAAAGAAACACAATTGTTGAATAACATATCATATAGAGAGGCTATCGAATTAGCATTTTATGGCGCTTCTGTAATTCACCCAAAAACATTACAACCTTTGCAGCGTAAAGAAATTCCGTTGCACGTAAAATCATTCATAAACCCATTAGATAAGGGTACCACTGTAGGTAAGGGTGTTGGTATAGAACCAAAAGTACCTTGTTTTATAGTGAAGAAGAATCAGGTTTTAATGAAGTTGTCTTCGCTTGACTTTTCTTTCATTGTTGAAGACAGTATTAGCGAACTCTTTAAACTGTTTCATCTGCATAAAATAAAGGTAGATCTAATTCAAAATTCTGCCATTAGTTTTTCGGTTTGTATCGATAATAAGTTTGGCGGATTAGAAGCGCTTCTGCAGCAATTAAAGAGCAAGTTTAAAGTGGTACATCATGAGAATGTATCTTTATATACTATTAGACATTTTAACGCGAAAGCATTAGAATCTTTGCAGAACGGTCATGAGCTATTGTTAGAACAACGTGGTGCCGAAACCGTACAGCTAGTGGTGAAGTAATTTCTTTGTATTTCAAGTTTTGTAAAAGGAACCCTACTAGTCGTATTTTCCTATATTTACAGTCTAATCTATGAGGATATATGGGTTTAGTTACCGCGAAAGAAATTGCCACGGCTATCAAGCTCTCTAAATATGGGGTGTTTGGTACTTTTATTGGTTGGGTATTACTGAAGGTGACACGCTTGTCTCGTATTAATAGAGATTATGATAGCATTGCCCACTTGGGGGCAGAAGATTATGCCAATGCCATTCTAAAACTTTACGAAATTGATTATGAAATTCCTGAGGAAGATTTTAGACGTCTGCCTAAAGAAGGTCCGTATGTAACCATTAGTAATCATCCTTTGGGTGCTATTGATGGTATTTTGTTGTTTAAATTAATGATTAAGCAACGACCGGATTATAAGATAATGGCTAATTTTCTATTGCAAAGAATGGCTCCGTTAGAACCTTATGTTTTACCTGTAAATCCGTTTACCGAACATAAAGATGCCAGAAGTAAT
>JANQUX010000127.1:2608-8461 GCA_030730545.1 Maribacter sp.
ATTAAAGTTAGAATTGGGCAACCTATTTCTGTAGCTACACAAAATGAACAAGGTAGTTTAGAAGAATATACAGACCTTCTACGCCGTAAAACATATATGCTTTCTAACGCTTATGAAAAAGAGCGTTTAATAGATCAAATACCAACAAGCCTTAAAATACCTAAGCAACCCAAAAAAATTGCAGATGCAGTTCGTAAAGAGGTTATGGAGGGTGAAATTGAAAAACTTAGAGAGAAAGATTGTCGTTTACTGCAAAGTAAAAATTATGAAGTCTTTTTGGCCAAGGAAAAAGACATGCCTTTTATTTTAAAGGAAATAGGAAGACAACGAGAAGTTACTTTTAGAGCCATTGGTGAGGGTACTAATAAAGCCATTGATTTAGATAATTTCGATAGCTACTATCACCATCTTTTTCTATGGGACGATGAGGCAAAATGTATTGTTGGTGCTTATAGAATGGGTATGGGTTCTGAAATTTTTCCTGAGCATGGCATTGATGGTTTTTATTTGCAAGATCTTTTTAGGGTTGAACCAGAATTATATGATATGATGGAGCACTCAATTGAAATGGGTCGTGCCTATATCACTAAAGAATACCAACAAAAACCAATGCCCTTATTTTTACTTTGGAAGGGAATTGTGCATACTACATTGCGGTTTCCAGAGCACAAATACTTAATAGGTGGGGTAAGTATCAGTAACCAATTTTCAAACTTCTCTAAATCGTTGATGATCGAATTTATGAAGTCGAATTATTGGGATCCATATGTAGCACAATACATACGACCTAAGAAGGAATTCAAGGTTAAACTAAAAGATGCCGACAAGGAATTTGTTTTTGATGAAACCCAAGCCGATTTAAATAAGTTTGATCGATTAATAGATGAGGTTGAGCCAGGTAACTTACGTTTGCCGGTTTTGATAAAGAAGTATATTAAGCAAAATGCAAGGGTGGTCGCATTTAATGTGGATCCATTATTTAATAACTCAGTCGACGGATTAATGTATATCAAAATTGCCGATTTGCCAGAGAGTACCGTAAAACCGGTAATGGAAGAATTTCAGGCTGAATTGGAGCGTAAATTGTTAGAATCTCAAAATTCAGACATAGAGGAGTAATTTAATTTATACCTACTATACTGCTTCGTCGTTCAAAAAGTACATTATCTACCCATTTACCATGTAATTTGCCCACGCGCTCGCGTTTGCCAATCTTTCTAAAACCTGTAGCTTCATGTATTTTTATGCTGCCATAATTTGTTGGAAAAATACCAGATTGCAGCGTCCAAATGCCTTCTTGTTCGCTCGCCGATATAACATGTTCTAACAATAATTTACCTAAACCTTTGCCACGACTATTTTCAGAAATATAGACGCTAATTTCTGCTACGCCACCATAAACACATCTACTAGAAACAGGGGAGAGTGCGACCCAACCCATAATTTCAGAGGTGCTTTCAGCAACAAATCGGCAGGTGCTCATATGTGCTTTGTCCCAAGCTTCAAAAGTGGGTACATTGGTTTCAAAAGTAGCCATGCCAGTATCAATGCCTTGTTTGTAAATGTTGGCGACAGACTCCCAATCCGTCGCCAACATTGTTCTAGTTGTTATATCATTCATGCCTATTAAATTAACAGCAGCCACCACCTGGCGCACAAGATGCCTCTGCAACTTCTGCCGTTTCAGGTACACTACAAGTTTCTTTTGCTTTACAATCAGTCTTCTCTACGCCCAAGTGCATTAAAATCTGATCATCTTTTATTTGGTGTGATAATACATATAGTTGAGCAGTGTGAAATACCGAATTGCTGTATTCAAACTTCACTTCAACATCTTTCTCCATAGGCTTTATTTTATCGACCGTATTTAGAATACTCAATGCTTTATCGGCAATCATATAATCTCTTTTGCCAAGTTCTGCCGGACTCTCCCATAACTGTATAATGGTTTCTTTCCAGTAATCTTTACCAGCACCACAATCAACAGAGTCGATAGTAATGTTTTTAACTTCAGTAATATGATAATTGGCACCTACTAATTGACCAGGTGCATATTCAAACACTAAGCTTTTAGTAGTGTTTTCGTTTAATACTGATAGAAATTCGTTTGTTTTCATATCTATACTTTTTAATTAACAACAATTACTTTTTGTGGTGTTGAAGAAAGAATTCAGTAGTGTTTGTATCTCTGTCCATTTTGATAAGTTGATGCAGTAACATACTTTTTTGCCTTCTATTTCACCTCTAATTAAATCTATACTCTTTAGTTCTTTTAAATGTTGCGAGATAGTTGGTTGTGCCAAACCAATTTCATCAACAATATCATTACAAATACAAGAGTCTTGCTGACTTATGTATTGTAAGATGGCGATACGAGCAGGGTTCGATAATACCTTAAAAATGATAGCAAGTTCATTCTGCTCTTTATTAAATATTTGCGTTTTAGTAATTCCCATTTCGTATTTATATATTGCAATATTACGATATTAAATGATATAAAAAAAGCCAGATGATATTTTATCTGGCACAGTTTTATAAACTTTTAAACCAATCTTGAAAATATTCACCTAAAACGGGAGTAGGAACTTCTTTTTCGTTGATAGCATTAATTAAACTCATAATAACTAAAACAAGACATATTATAAAAGCGAAACAGCCAACAATCGGAATCCAACTTAATACAAGTGTTATAATCCATATTCCTAATGTTTGTCTAATGTAATAACTACCTAGTTCAGTTTTTTTACCATTGTTCATAATAAGAGCAACTATCCATCCGATAAATGTAATGTGTGCAATGATAGCAACATTTTTTCCACTGTCAATGTTGCTGTTTTCATACGCTCTCTTAGCGCTATCACTAAATTCTTTTGCAGATTCTTTTGCATCCTCTGAAAATTCTTTAGCTGATTCTTTTGCTTTTTCAAAGGCGTCTTCGGCCTTGTCTCCAAAATCTTTATTCTCGTCTGACATTTTAATTGTTGTTTGGTGGTTATTATAGGCTTTAAATGTAGTAATTATTTTAACGTCATAGAAATGCTTTATCAATTGGTTCCCAAAGCTCTAGCTTATTTCCGTCAGGGTCAAGTATCCATCCGAATTTTCCATATTCAAATTCTTGAACTTCACCAACTATAGTAACTCCTTCTTCCTTCAAAACTTCAAATAATTCTACAAGATTTTCAACCCTAAAATTCATCATAAAGCTAGATTGGCTGGGGTTGAAATAATCGGTATCGGCATTCATGGGGCTCCATTGTGTTGAGCAATCATTACCTTCTTTATCTTTCCACCAAAATGTACAGCCATATTGGTCAGTGTTAAGTCCCAAATGTTTATTATACCAATTTTTAGATTGATCAGGATCTTTTGTTTTGAAAAAGAATCCGCCTAAACCTGTTACTCTTTTTTTCATATCGATTTACTTTTTAATATTCTTCTCGTATAAATTAATCCATTCTTGGGGCGTCATTTTAGCACATAGTTCGGCAATGAGCTCGTAAGGAATATCATCCATACTTTTAAAACGAATACAACTTTTACCCATGTCTAGCTTGCGTTTGCAATGAATTGGGTATTCGTTCTTAAACCAGTTCATAAGAGTGGGGTCTGCATATATACCCGAGTGGTATAGTGCAATAAAATTCTTTTGAGAAGCCAAATTGATAAAAGGCAATGGTAATTCGGACTTAACATGATACCCTGCCGGATAAAGAGAATGCGGTACAATGTAACCTAGCATGCCATAACTTAATTGCTCTTCAAAACCAACTGGTAAATTTTGTAAAATAATACCTCTTAGTTTTTCAATTACCACTTTACGTTCTTGTGGTAATTGGGCAATATATTCATTTGGTGTGCTGGCTTCATATGTCATTTTAGCTTTCGAATTTCTTCTTTATTTTGTCTACTATTGTTTGCGCTAATTTAATTTTACTTTCTACGGTCCAGCCAGCTACATGTGGTGTTAGTATTACTTGCTCAGAACTAATTAAATATTGAAATGCCTCTGGTAAATTGCCATCGGTAAACATATTTTCGAAAGATGCCTTTTCATATTCTAAAACATCTAAACCTGCACCAAGTACTTTACCCGATTTTAAAGCGTCTACTAAATCTGTGGTAATAATACATTTGCCTCTGGCAGTATTAATAATCCAAATAGGGTTTTCAAATTTCTCAAGAAACTCTTTGTTGACCATACCTATGGTCAATTCTGTTTGAGGTACATGCAAGCTTATAACATCGACCCTATTTTGAAATTCCATAATACCTACTTGACGGGCGTTTTCGTCTTCGATACCACCTTGAATGTCATAGCAAATAACTTCTTCTACATCGAAACCTTTTAATTTTTTAGCAAAGGCTTTTCCCATATTTCCATAACCGATAATACCTACCACTTTGCCTTCTAATTCTACGCCTCTGTTACCTTCGCGATCCCATTTGCCGCTTCTAACTTCTTTATCTGCTGAGTTAAGTTTATTAAAAAGGGATAAAAGCATACCTAGTGCATGTTCGCCAACAGCATTGCGATTACCTTCTGGTGCAGCAGCAAGAAAAATACCAAGCGACTTGGCATATCTGGTGTCAATATTTTCTAATCCGGCACCTAACCTGCCTATGAATTTTAAGTTTTTTGCCTTATCTAAAAAATCAGCGTCAATTGAAAATCTACTGCGAATTATGAGTCCGTCATAATCTGCGATTTTGGCTTCAATCTGTTTTTTGGTAGAGGTGTAGTCTTCATCGTTCTGAAAACCCAATTCAGAAAATTGCTCGATTATTAAAGGGTGATTGATGTCTACGTGTAATACTTTCATGTAATCTAAATTATATTTTGGGGTATTCTGTTTGTGTTTTTTCGTCTTGGGTTGTACCTGTATGAGCAGTACTTAATTTTTCAAACAACATAATGTGTACTTCTTCATCATTTTTGGTCATAGGGCAGTGTTCAATACCTTTAGGTACAATGATAATCTCGCCTTGCGCTACGGCCTCGGTACGATCTCTATATTGCATATAAAGGGTGCCTTTTATAACTTGAAAAAGTTCATCTTCTTTGTCATGCGAATGCCATACAAATTCACCTTTTATCTTTGCCAGTAAAACCTGCATATCATCAACAACGCCTATTTGGTGCGGATGCCAATAAGCAGTTACTTGCTTAAATTTTTCTTTTAAGGTTATACTGTTCATGAATGCTGTTTATTTTATCCTATTCAGGATACATAAGGATTGATTAATTTTATGAGCATTTCAATACAGTAAGATACGCAAATCGACAGTATTCTAAAAAGAAGACCGGCTGTTTATTAAATACCTAAAATCATCTTTGCAATAGAGAAGTAAATTAAAATACCAAAAATATCATTACCAGTGGTAATAAACGGACCAGTAGCTACCGCTGGATCAACGCCTCTTTTATCTAAAAATACAGGAATAAACGTACCTATAAGTGCCGCAATAATAATAACAGAGATTAGAGCCACACAAAGTGTGATGGATACTAAATAACTTGTTTTAAAGAAGAAATGGCTAATGAATAATACAATTGTGGCTATGGCAATACCGTTTATTAAAGCCAATGTAAATTCTTTAAATAATCTATTTAATATTTCGCCTTTTACCGTATTATTGGCAAGACCTTGTACCATAATCGCCGATGACTGTACGCCAACATTACCTGCTGTTGCTTGTATTAAAGGCACAAAAATTAGTAGTATCGGAAATGTATTCATTACTTCTTGAAAACTGCTAATAATACTAGCTGCACCAATACCCCCAAACATACCAATGATCAACCATGGTAAACGTGCTTTGGTAAGTTCCAAAATGCTATCATCTGCTTCT
>JANQUX010000128.1 GCA_030730545.1 Maribacter sp.
GCATACAAGGGTTTTGCTTGTTCATATTCTTTCGCCCATAAATAAGATTCGTTGTAATTAATTAAAATTTCAAAATCACCAGGGTAATCTTTTAAAAGGTCAGCGAACAAACCAGTCGATTTTTGTGGTTCGCCACTTAACCCAACTGCACGCCCATAACAAAGTAAGGCTGTTTTATTATTAGGGTCTGTTTTAAGGTATTCACCAAAAAAAAGTTCTGCTTCTTGAAAATCACCTTTCTCTAATAAACCAAAGCCTTTGGTCATATCAGATTGTGCCTTTAATAAGGATGAGGTTAAAAGAATAAGGAATACTAAATTACGAATCATTCAAAGTGAGATTAATACTACAAATACCTAACGGTAATTATTGCGATTTATTTGTCTTTTCTAATATTGTAAAGATAAAATTGACTTCCCCGTTACGGAAGTACGATAATTGCCATTCGTCTACAGTTATTGGTCATCGACCTAAAGCCCTTAAAATATAAGGGTAGCCTTCATGATATTTGATGTAGAACCAAGTCAATGTTGAGACTTTAAAAAAACATGATTATGACAGCAATTAGAGTAGTACTACACAAAATTTCTCCCGAAAAGTTTTTTATGGGAAGCGTACTCGTAGTAAATGGGGGTAATTATCTCTATAACCTTATATTAGGTAGATTGCTTGGTCCTGCAGCATATAGTGAGGCTGCGTTACTAATTACATTACTACTTGTGCTATCTTTTTTAGGAATGACCTTTCAATTGGCAACAGCCAAATTTGCCATATTGTTCAGCAATGATGACTGGGTAGCTTTAAAACAATTGTTATATAAATATGCTTTAAGTTTTGGAACACTAATAGGTATTTTACTATTTGCTTTTGCGGGTAGCTTACATGAACTATTTCATACAGAATCTTCTCTGTTATTTAAAACCTTTGCCGTATCGGTGCCTTTGTATTTTTTTATGTCGGTTAATCGAGGAAGGTACCAGGGTAAACAAGATTATCAGAACCTCTCATTAACCTACCAAACAGAAATGTGGAGTCGGTTAGTATTGACCTTAGGTCTATTATGGCTTGTACCTAAAAATCCGGCTTTTTTAGTGGCGCTGGGTATTGGTGTTTCTTTCCTATTCGGATTAATACCTTCTAATTTCAATCTAAAAAGCATCACCCAAAAAGTTACCTTATCCAAAGAGAATAAAAGAAAAGTAATCAGTTTTATAATACTGACCGCCTGTTACGAACTCACTCAGATAATCATTAATAACAGTGATATTCTTTTAGTAAAACATTATTTCGATACTGTAGAAGCGGGACTCTATGCTTCTTTGGCCATGATCGGGCGGGTCGTATATTTTGTTGCTTGGATGTTCGTAATGCTGTTACTACCTACCGTTGTTCAAAAGCAAAAAGATGGCGAGCCAACTGCACCTATATTGATAAAGTATGTAAGTTATGTGGGGCTATTGGCTGTCGTTATAATTTTCTGCTGTGCGGTTTTTCCTGAATTCATAATTCAATTAATTTTTGGCGAAGCTTATGTTTCAATGGCACCGTTATTATGGCAATATGCCTTTGCTACCTCTCTATTAGCTGTCTCTAATATTTTTGCCTATTACTTTTTGTCACTAGATAAATATATACCTGTAATACT
>JANQUX010000129.1 GCA_030730545.1 Maribacter sp.
TCTATTACTGAACATTTCACGTATTGGCCATTCAAAATTTACACCAGGTTCGTCAGTAATTTCAATAGCCAAAACCAATATTTGATCTGTATTCAATTTAATATCCCAGGTCCCTTCAGAAATATTGACACCGTTGGATAAGGTTACAACGCCTTCTGCCATAAATTGAAATTCATGACCTAAAACCCTATCAAAATCCTCGTTTTGTAATTCTATATCCTTAATAATCCAAGCACACTCTGTAAGTATCTCTCCTAAGGTATCTACATTGATATATTGCAAATCTTCACCACAGAATTGCTTCATGATTACTCGGTTACCATCACCACTGAATAACTTGATTTTATCATCTCCTAAATCGTAAACATTCCATTCTAGGTTAAAATCGGTAGAATTCTCAAATTCCATAGTAAGTTTTGCACCATCATCGCCAACTGTTGTACTCCAAGTACCTTCAACTACAGTTGCACCGTTAAAACCAGTACTTACCGTACCATCTTCTTTAAAGTTTAAAATGTAGTTTACGTATTGCGGAGTCTGGTCTACATCGTTTCTTATAAATTCTGTTACGAACCATACACACTCTATCAATTCAGCTTTTAATTCATCGTCGTTGAAATCATCATCATTATAATCATCGTCGTCATCTTCATCGCAATCGTCTTTTGCATTTTCAATCGCAATTGCCAATTCTTCATTACTCTCTACTACGATAGTAGTTTCGTCAGACAATTGCAAAGTCACAGGAAAATCAAAACTTATTAAACTATCATCGCCTAAATCTTTAAAGAACAAACGCAATTCGCGATCACTAGCAACCTCAACAGTACTGGTCTGCTCTAAGCTGACATTAAAGGTGAACATCGTCATAGGGTATACAAAATCTATACATTCTATATCATCATCTTCGCCGCCTTCTTTACAATCTGCAGCTAATAAACGTAACTCATCTAACCCGTTGATGGTAATTTCAGAGAAGTCTCCCGCGGTAATGGTAATAGGAAAAATAATATCTAGAAGATTTTCATCATCATCTATACTATCAAAAATTTCTTCTATTTGCTCAATATCTTCTTCAGAATCGATAGTAATTGTTACGCCATTAACTTCAACCGTATACGGAAAATTGATTTGATAACAACTAGTGCCATCTACGATATTATCGCAAGAACCATCGTTAGAACTGGTACGTTTAATTAAATCTGCTGTAGAAGAATTTGCTGTAATTGCAGTTGGTTCTTCCCCGTTATTAATTTCTTCAATCTCATCTTGACAAGCAGTAAAGCTTAATGCAATTGTTAGTAGGCTAACGTACATTGCATATTTGAAATATTTTTTCATAATGACTTGGTATTGTTTGTTATTATGCTTCTAAAACAACCGACTTTAAAAATACCCTACCTTCTTTTTAATTTTTTTTCAAATATCTTTGATGAAAAGCAATCTATTGAAAGCGGACCAACAACTAAATGTATGCGAAGAGCAGGTTTACAAAAGGGTTTTTAACGAAACGTCTAAAACTATCTTCAATTATATTTATTACAAATTTGGTAATGAAGAGAAAGCAAACGATGCCGTACAAGAAGCATTTATAAAGCTGTGGGAGAATTGCGCCAAGGTGGCACCCGAAAAAGCAAAATCATATTTGTATACTGTTGCCAACAATCTTTACCTCAATGTGATTAAGGCAGAAAAAGTTCGATTGAAATATGCCGATGCTACTTTAAGGACCACCAATGAATCTCCGGAGTTTATCATGGAGGAAAATCAGTTCAAAGATAAATTGGATAATGCATTGAACAGTCTACCAGAAAATCAACGCACCACTTTTTTATTGAATAGGATAGACGGAAAAAAATATGCCGAGATAGCAGAAATGGAAGGTGTAAGTGTCAAAGCAATCGAAAAAAGGATGCATTTGGCAATGAAGAGTTTAAGGGAGCAAATTGATGGGATATAGGTGAGTGAATTAGTGAAAAAAACTTTTTACATTTCAATTAAACAACACAACTACTTAATACTTTTTACTTGGTACTTAATACTTATTACCGACCACCAATAACTTAATACTTAAAAAATAAAGTAGGGTATTCCTCTACATAGTTGTTATACTAATACAAAGCTGAAAATATGCAAGACAATTACTTAGCAAAATGGCTTAATGATGAATTGACAGAAGCCGAATTGGCGGAGTTCAAAAAGTCGGAAGCTTATGAAACATATCAGAAAATTAAAGATTCTTCCGCTCGGTTAGAATCTCCTGAATTTGATATGGATAAAGCATGGGAATCTATTGATCAAAATAAGGTCGTAGATGAAACCAAGGTATTTATTTTATCACCTTTTAAGAGATTTCTTCGTGTTGCTGCTGTAGTGGCGATATTACTAGCTGGGTCGTTCTTTTATTTAAACTCATTAAACGAATCTTTTTCTACGGAATATGCTGAGAACCAATTCATCACTTTACCAGATACTTCAGAAGTAATACTTAATGCCGAATCTGATTTAGCTTTTAACAAGAATAAATGGGACACCAATAGAAATGTTGACCTTAAGGGTGAAGCCTATTTTAGAGTAGCAAAAGGAAAAAAATTCACTGTAGAAACTTCTCAGGGCTTAGTTAAAGTGTTAGGCACACAATTTAATGTAGAATCTAGAGAAAACTTTTTTGAGGTCACCTGTTTTGAAGGCTTGGTCAGTGTTACCGTTAATGGTGAAGAAACCAAGTTACCTGCCGGAAATTCTTTAATGACAATTGCAGGAAACAGCACCATCTCTAAAACTATTGTCAATGGTGGTCCGTCTTGGTTAACGAAAGAAAGTTCTTTTACAAGTATACCATTACATTATGTAATGGACGAATTGCAAAGACAGTATAATATTGAGGTAGCTACTGATGATATTGATACTACCCAGCTTTTTACAGGTTCATTTACCAACGAGAATTTAGAACTTGCCCTAAAAAGCATAAGCGCTCCTTTAAAAATTAAGTATACCTTAGAGGAAAACAAAGTGCTATTCTATGCCGAAGAAGCACCTTAAATTTCTTATCAGCCTATTTTTATTACTGATATTCAGTGGGGCTAGTTACGCCCAAACCACAATAAAAGACAGTACGGAACTTCGCGATTTCTTATCTGAACTAGAATCTAAATTTGAGGTAAAATTCTCTTATGCCGATACCGATATTGAATCGGTTTACATCTCAAAACCTATATCTAATTCTCTTGATTCGATTCTGGTTGAAATACGAAATGCAACCGGAATTACAATCGACAAACTAAGCAATCGCTACTACACCTTAACAAAAATTACCACGATTTCTATCTGTGGTTTCGTGCTAGATAATTTTCAAGAAAATAATATACCGGGCGCCACAGTTGAAATCTATGAATCTACTCTATCGGGAGTTACAGATGACAATGGTTCATTCAGTTTTGAAAATGTTCCCGTAAATTCATTAGTACATATTAAACACCTTGGCTACAAGCCCATTTTCATTGAAGCGAAAGAGCTTGCAAAAACTAAAGAATGTAAATCGATTGCTATGGCGCTCAGCTATCAAGAATTAGAGGAAGTCGTAGTTACTCAATTTCTAACCACGGGACTTCAAAAACTTAATAACGCAAGTATAGAATTGAATCCCTCAGAATTCGGAATCTTACCCGGAGTTAGCGAACCAGACATTCTACAGACGGTGCAAGCTTTACCGGGAATTAAAAGTGTTGACGAAACCGTATCTGATATCAACATACGAGGCGGAACAAACGACCAGAATCTTATTCTTTGGGACGGAATTAAAATGTACCAAACCGGACACTTTTTTGGGTTAATATCAGCATTCAATCCGTATGTAACAGAAAAAGTGACCATCATCAAAAATGGTACATCTGCCATGTATAGCGATGGTATTAGCGGAACTTTGAGCATGCACACCACAGATGAATTACCATTGAACATTACCGGTGGAGCCGGATTCAATTTAATTTCGGGAGATATTTTTGGGGAAATTCCCATTCAAGATAACATGGCATTACAAGTTTCTGCCCGCCGTCATATACCGATTTCTTAAACACACCCACGTACACTAAATTTTCAGAAAAAGCATTTCAAGATACCGAAGTAAATAGTGAGAGTGAATTCTATTTCTATGATTTCACTGCTAAGTTTATGTATGAAATCAATCCGTATCAAAAGGCAAGTTTAAGTTTAATTAACATGAGCAATAATCTTAATTATATTGAAACAGCTAACGATACACTTGCTCCAAACAGAAGTAATCTGAATCAAGATAATTTTTCTATTGGTGGTGAATTACAAAGGGAATGGACAGATGATTTTTCGTCTCAATTAAGTTTTTATTATACGCAGTATGATTTGGATGCCTTATCCATCTCCAATAATGAATCACAGCAATTAAAGCAAAATAATCTAGTAAAAGAATCGAATATAAAACTCACCACCTATTACAAATTAGGTAAGCATTTAAATTGGATGAACGGTTATGAATTTACCGAAACAGGAATTGAAAACACCACCAATGTTAATCAACCACCATTTGCAAGTAATATAAAAGGTGTAATTCGAAAACACGGATTATTCAGCGAAATCGGCTATAACTCAGAAGATGAGAAATTAACTGGGTTCATTGGAGGTCGATTAAACTATATAGAAAACCTAGATACATTTAAAGAATACATTTTTGAACCTCGTATTAATATTAGTTATGAGCTGTTACCAAATTTTAAAACCGAAATATTGGGGGAATATAAGAGTCAGGTTACCAATCAGATTATTGAACTAGAACAGAACTTTTTAGGTATAGAAAAAAGACGTTGGATACTCTCTGACGGCGATGCCTTACCCATCACCAAAAGCAAACAGGGATCTATTGGTTTCAATTATGACACCAATAAATTATATGTAGGCATAGACGCTTTTTACAAAGAAGTAAACGGCATAAATGTATACACTCAAGGTTTCCAAAATCAGAATCAATTTGATGGTGAAATTGGCTCGTATGCCGTTAAAGGAGCAGAGTTTTTAATCAATACAAAGAATAACGACTATAGCGCATGGCTTAGCTACACCTACAATAAAAACGATTATACGTTTGATGTTTTAGTACCGACTACTTTTCCTAACAATTTAGATGTTAGGCATGCTATCACTCTTGCAGGAAACTATACCGTTGGAGACCTTAAATTAGGTATCGGCTTAAATTACAAAACAGGAAAACCCTTTACACAACCTAATGATAACGCCCCTATTAATGAAGCCGTTTTCCCAACTGAAATAAATTACGAAGAGCCCAATAGCAGCAGACTACCCGAATACTTTAGGGCAGATGCTTCAGCAAATTACACTTTATATATGGGCGATAAAATGAATGCTATTTTTGGCATATCGGTATTAAACTTCACGAATAGAGAAAATACCCTAAACACCTATTACAGACTGCAAGATGATAATACCATTGAAACTATTGAACGCTTATCATTAGGTATTACGCCCAATGCTAGTTTTAGGATTCAGTTTTGATTTTGATTCAACTTTTTAATCACCAGTACATGAGGAAAGGTTATAGCAGCCAGAAAAGAGAAAAAGAAAGCTAAAGACTTTTCAAAATTATCTCTAAATATAAATAGCAAGAAAAGTAGTCCCGCAACAGAAATTAACCAATATGGTAATGATGTTACCACAAATGAGCGGAATGACCTTTTATTAATATGACCATGCAAAAAGAATATCTGGTCATAAAGGGAGGGAATGGAATGCCATAGGATAAAATATATAGTAAAACCCCATAACAAAGAGGCTGTTTTAAAAACCACAAAAAATATTACTATAAAAAACAGCTCCTTTATCGGGTTAATTTTCAATTCTTTCTTCAATATTAAGATGATACTAAAAGCCAATGTACTTACACCACTAATAAGTAATCCAATTTCAAATACAGATGTAGAAACAGAATAACCTATTATGTTTTTAATAATCTCAGCTGTTGCTATATAATTTGAACTAAAGAGGAGAAAAAGAATAAAAGTACCATACGTAAAATAAAGGGCACTAATTTTAAAGGATGCCTGAATGGTCTTAGAAATAAAATGTTGTTCTCCAAAATGATAACCACTAAAAAGCACAAATACAATTAATGCTAAGCTTGGCAACAAATAAAAAATTAATATACTGCCAAACACAAAAACTACATAATACAAAAGAATCTTCAAGTAATTTCGAGTTAATTTCTTTTTGCTTTCAGTCCTTTGAAGCAGAGTAAGGTCATTTGCACCATGTAAAATTCCAAAAGAAAGAATAAAAATATAGGCCATAACATGCTCTATCATGTCTTCAAAAATAACCGCCAACCACAATGAAAAGAACGTGGCTACGATAGTTATGCTTTCTAACTTGATAAAATCAGTATGCTTATTTTTTATTTTGTTCAATATTTTAACATTTTTGTTAAACAAATAACGTTTAACTTTTTGTAAATTTACTTAAACAATTTATAAAAACTTGAACTATGGAACATTTTATTACTTCAATTTCTCTGGTTTCCAAAATGGCACCAGATGATTATGTAGGTTTTACCTTTTTTATTGGATCTATGGCCATGATGGCTGCATCTGCTTTCTTTTTTCTTTCATTAAATCAATTTGATTCTAAATGGAGAACATCAATCTTAGTTTCTGGTATCATTACGTTTATTGCCGCAGTACATTATTTTTATATGAGAGATTACTGGGAGGCTTTTGGAGAGTCACCAACTTTCTTTAGATATGTTGACTGGACATTAACTGTACCACTAATGTGTGTAGAGTTCTATTTAATTCTTAAAGTAGCTGGCGCTAAAAAATCACTACTCTGGAAACTAATTTTAGCTTCAGTAGTAATGTTAGTAACAGGATACTTTGGAGAGGCAGTTTACAACACAGGCAGTGGTCCGGCTGTTTGGGGATTGATCTCAGGTCTTGCCTACTTTTATATTGTATATGAAATTTGGTTTGGTTCTGCAAAAAAATTGGCAGAGCAAGCAGGAGGAGCCGTATTAACCGCACACAAAACTTTATGTTGGTTTGTACTTGTAGGATGGGCAATTTATCCACTAGGTTACATGGCAGGTACACCTGGTTGGTATGAAGGTCTAGGAAATATAGGTCTTAATATGGATGTTATTTACAACATTGGTGATGCTATAAATAAAATAGGATTTGGACTTGTTGTTTATAGTGCAGCAGTTGCCGCAAAAAAAACTTCATAACACATTAGCAACATATTTTAGTTGGTTAATAATTATAGTTGCTATGAAAAAGATCGCTTCGGCGATCTTTTTTTTTACATACGTTCAGGCACTTCAACACCTAACAATCTAAATGCATCTTGTATTACTTCAGCTACTTTCTTAGATAACTGAACACGTAAAACTTTCTTCTCATCATCAGACTCCCCTAGTATAGAAACTTGCTGGTAGAACGAATTAAATTCCTTCACCAAATCATAGGTGTAATTTGCAATCAATGCCGGACTATAATTCTCCGCAGCTAATTGAATGACATCTGGGAAGATTTGAAGTTGCTTAATCAACTCCTTTTCTTTCGCGTGTAATTCTGTAACCTTGGCATCTTTAGAAATATCGATACCCATACTTTCTGCCTTTCTCAAGATAGATTGAATACGTGCGTAGGTATATTGAATAAACGGACCAGTATTCCCTTGAAAGTCTACCGACTCTTCAGGGTCGAACAAAATTCGTTTTTTAGGATCTACTTTTAATATGTAGTATTTTAAAGCACCTAAACCAATCATTTTATAAAGCGACTGCTTTTCGGTTTCATTATAATCTTCAAGCTTACCTAACTCTTCAGAAATTTTAGCGGCAGTTTGTGTCATATCTGCCATAAGATCATCGGCATCTACAACAGTACCTTCTCTACTTTTCATTTTTCCGCTAGGCAAATCTACCATACCATAACTAAGGTGATGCAATTTGTTAGACCAAGAGAATCCGAGTTTCTGCAGAATTAAGAACAATACTTTAAAATGATAATCTTGCTCATTACCAACAGTGTACACCATACCATTTACATCTGGGTGATCTTTTACACGTTGTATCGCAGTACCAATATCTTGGGTCATGTAGACCGCAGTACCATCTGAACGAAGAACAATTTTCTCATCTAGCCCGTCTTCGGTCAAATCAATCCAAACACTACCATCTTCCTTTTTAAAGAAAACTCCTTTTTTTAATCCTTCAGCAACCACATCTTTACCTAAAAGATAGGTGTCACTTTCATCGTACAGGTTATCAAAATCGACTCCTAAATTCTTATAGGTAACCTCAAAACCTTTATACAC
>JANQUX010000130.1 GCA_030730545.1 Maribacter sp.
TTTTGTTGTGAACTCAATTTATAGCTATGAAAATTAGAATAAAAGGTGATTCCGTACGGTTTCGACTTACTCAAACAGAAGTAAAATCACTTTCTGAAAACGGAAAGATTTACGACAGCACTAATTTTGGTGGTCAAGTATTCAGTTACGGAGTTATACTAAAGAGTGATGCCAATCTATTACGAATTAACTTTGAGAATAATCGAGTTATTTTAGAAATGCCAGAAACTATAGGTAAGGTTTGGTTTGAAAATAATATTATAACCTATGACCACACTATGAAAACAACTTCTGGCAATGAGCTCTACATACTTTTAGAAAAAGATTTCACCTGCCTAGATAATACAGTTGAAGATCAGTCTGACAATTACCCCAACCCTAAACTGAGTTAGATTTCAACTATCTTTTATCATTATCAAGGTAGTTTTTAATAGTATTGAGTACTACCATTACTAGAACAATTACTAAGTTTAAGGTATGGATGCAAAAACGGAACGTAACGTCTCATTTAGAGGGTCAGAAGAATTTTTTGATATTGAATTAAAAGACCCCATTACTCATGCTGCAGGCTATCTTGGTGTTCGTGAAGCTTTAAAACATACGTTTAAAGAAATGGGCGTTCTTAGATCCATGCGAACCTTGCTTAGCATGAATCAAAAAGACGGATTTGATTGCCCAAGTTGCGCATGGCCCGATCCAGAACATCCATCTCCTGTTGCAGAATATTGTGAAAATGGTGCAAAAGCTTTAGGTGATGAAGCCACTACAGAAAAAATTGGTGCAAGTTTCTTTCAAAAGAATTCTGTTGAAGAACTATCTCAGCTTACCGACTACGAGCTAAACAAATTTGGCCGCCTAACAGAACCGATGGTTTTAAAACCTGGTAGTGTTCACTACGAACCTATCTCTTGGCAAGCTGCTTTTGATTTAATCGCATCTGAATTAAAAAAATTAAATAATCCCGATGAGGCTATTTTCTACACCTCTGGTAGGTCTAGTAACGAAGCCGCTTTCATATATGGTATGTTTGCCCGTGCCTTAGGTACCAATAATTTACCCGACTGCTCTAACATGTGCCATGAAAGTAGTGGTATTGCCTTAGGTGAAACTTTAGGTATAGGTAAAGGATCAACAACTCTTGAAGATCTTTACGAAGCTGAGGTTATTTTAATTGCTGGTCAAAACCCAGGTACCAATCACCCAAGAATGTTATCTGCATTAGAAAAATGCAAGAAAAATGGCGGCAAGGTGATTAGTATAAATCCGCTTGAGGAATCTGGATTAGTGAATTTTAAAAATCCGCAACATCTTGGCGGTTGGATAGGCGGTGGCGAAGACATGGCAGATATTCATTTACCGGTCAACATCAATCAAGACATCCCTTTGATGAAACTGATTTTAAAGAAATTAGTAGCTATAGAAGAACAATCAAAAAATGTATTTGACCACGCCTTTATTGAAAAATATACAGATGGTTATGACTCATTAATTGCTGACCTTAAAAATTATACATCCGAAGAACTATTAGCACAAACAGGCGTATCCGAAGAAAAAATTAATGAAACTGTAGCCTTATTAGCTAGCAAATCTAAAATTATTGTGTGTTGGGCAATGGGTCTTACGCAGCATAAAAA
>JANQUX010000131.1 GCA_030730545.1 Maribacter sp.
ATTTGTTGATATCGGTATCTTTATTGGTACTATAGGTTTCTTCTTTGTATTGTTTTTACTATACGCTAGAACATTCCCTGTAATTGCTCAGGCAGAAGTAAAGTCTATCTTGAAGGCATCGGGTGAGAAGTATAAGACATTAAGAGATTCTGGTAAACCGATGTATCAAATTACAAAGTTAAAGGCAGAAGTTAGAGAACCGATTACCGATGATGTTTTAATGGGTGAAGTAGTTCCTACTGTTGGAGATAAAATAGGAGTGTCAGATTTATTAAGTGCAGTGGGTACTTTTGATGCAACTACACAAGTAGCAGATAATTTGAAGAAAGTAAAAGGTATCGGACCTCAAATGGAAGCTACCTTAAATGAAATAGGAATTTACACTTTTGCTCAAGTTGCTAGAATGACAGAGAGTGAATACAACTTGTTAGATTCTATTACCGGTTCTTTTCCAGGAAGAGCACAACGTGATGACTGGGCAGGACAAGCAGCAATTTTATTAAATAACAAAAGATAAATATGGCATCTAAAGTTATACACGCTTTTTACGATGATGATGACGTGCTAATGCTTGCCGTTAAGAGGGTCAAAGCAGCAAAGTTTCATATTGAAGAGGTATTTTGTCCTTTTCCTGTACACGGGTTAGACAAAGCAATGGGGTTAGCTCCAACTAGATTGGCGATAACAGCCTTTTTATATGGTTGTGTGGGTATTACTGTGGCTACTGTTATGATGAATTATATCATGATAGAAGATTGGCCTCAAGACATTGGTGGTAAACCAAGCTTTAGCTACCTTGAGAACATGCCAGCATTTGTGCCTATTATGTTCGAATTAACGGTTTTCTTCGCAGCTCACTTAATGGTGATTACTTTCTACCTAAGAAGTAGATTATGGCCATTTAAAGAAGCAGAGAATCCAGATGTAAGAACCACGGATGATCATTTTTTAATGGAGATTGAAATCCATGACAACGAGCAAGAATTAAGAGATTTATTAATCGATACTGGTGCAGTAGAGATTAATGTTTCAGAAAAAAACAGTCATTAAATATGAACAGTTTTAAGAAATTAGCAATACTATTCGGTTTAGCGATCGTAGTGACTTCATGTCAGAGTAAAGGTTCTCGTAACTATCAGTACATGCCTAATATGTATGAGTCTGTTGGTTATGAAACTTATGGTGAGGCAGACTTTTTGCCAAATCAATCAGAGGCTATGTTACCACCTGCGAATACTATTAATAGAGGATGGTTGCCTTATGAAATTGAGAATTCACCAGAGGGTAAAGAATTGTCAAGATTACAATTCAGTCCTTTAGATTCAATGAATGTTGAAAAGAACATGGCAAAAGGCGGACAGTTATATACTATCTACTGTGCAATTTGCCACGGTGATAAAGGTGACGGGCAAGGTACTCTTGTAAAAAGGGAAAAGATATTAGGAGTTCCTAGTTACGCTGACCCAGTAAGAAACGTGACCGTAGGATCTACATATTACACAATCCATTACGGATTGAATTCCATGGGTTCTTATGCATCTCAAATGAATACAGAAGAGATGTGGCAAGTATCTGAATATGTAATGAAACTGAAACAAGATTTAACCAAATAATAGGTAAACAATA
>JANQUX010000132.1 GCA_030730545.1 Maribacter sp.
TGTTCGGGTCTAGTAATTCTTTATCAAGAATACGAATGGTATTTCCTATTTTAAAGGGGAAAGAAAAGAAGATGATGACCCCTGCGGTGATGTTACTTAAAATAGACCATTGCGCAAATAAGGCAACACCTATTACCGCAAATACTGAAGACAGCATAACGCCTAAATCTCTATAGTTAACACTCCATACAAGTGTTAACGCAACCATAGCGATGATAGTCAATGCTATGTTGATGAATTTTAATATAAGATTGGTTCTAACCGGATTGTAATCGCTGATTTTACTCACCTTTCTTACCGCTGTGGTGAAAAGGAATTTTAAAACAAGGATAACAATTAATACAATGAGACTGTATATTAACTCATTATGATGATTATCAAGAAATTCTTTCATATGCTATAACCCTAAACTATCGCGCAAAGATAAATCCTTATTCGAATTTTGTTGCCAATAGGGTGTTGTAATCCTGTTAATTCTTGTTGCTTTAGAAGTTAGCACTTTAGCCTTTTCTCCATAACCGTCTTTATAGGTATCTGTCCAACTTTCTATCATATATGGAAACTTGTTTTCAAAGTTGATTTTTAAGGAGCGCTGAAGCTCAGGATACTTTATTTCATAAGTATTTATACCACCTTCTTCGGTTAAGGAAGTTATTGCCTTATAGGCTTTTAGCTCTTTATGGGTTAGCCTAATAAATTCTAAAGATGGAATCATACTAATTTCACCTATTGGTAAATCTGAAGGATTAATCCTGATTTTGTTCCAGATTTCGTTTTCAAGATTTGTTTTTTCCACATGATAATCTTGATCACCTTCAGATTCAAAATAAGAATGGCTCATTATTTCAAAATCATCTTTGTTGTTCAATTGTGCGTACACATGACCACACCATTCTTGAGATGAAAAAGATAGTTTAAGTGCATGTTGGTTGTCTTGTACAGGATAGAAGCTACTCGTCATAATAGAGTAGGGATAAATGCCTGTTAAATAGTTTTTAGTGGAATTCAGTTTTAAAACCGGAATATTATTTTTATCGCTATTATCTGCCTTTACTTGAGCACCGGGTAAAAATGGTTCTGTAACATATATCATTACCGCGCTACCTTCTCTTAATTCACCATATCTAGCTTGTTCTAAATTATACGATGTAATTTCTGCAGTACCATTATACCAGTACTTTTTAAATTCTTCTGATAGCTGTTTTTTAGGCAGCTCGGTATCGACTTCAGCCGTAGTCATAGCTAAAGTTTTGCTGCTGTCTTGTAGTTTTTCTTTACAACTGGTAGATAAAATTAGTAAAGCGAAAACGCTATATAATGCTGTGTTCAATTTTAAGTTTTTCATATCTACCATTTTTTAGAGTTGTTTTACTTTTTATTGTGCCAATTCTGACAAGGTTTTATAAACCAATTGGGTTGGCAGCCCAACTACATTAGTATACGAGCCTTTTATTTCTTCAATACCGATCAGCCCTATCCATTCTTGAATACCATAAGCGCCAGCTTTATCGAAAGGTTGGTATTCTTTAATATAATGGCGTATTTCTTCTTTTAATAATTTTTTGAACTTAACCTCGGTAATAGAATGTTGAACTATCTGTCGTTCAACTGTGGTGAAACATACAGAGGAAATTACTTGATGCCAATCTCCTGATAATTTCACAAGCATTAATTCGGCTTCATCACTATCTTCTGCCTTTGCTAAAGATTCATTATTAAACCAAACCACAGTGTCAGATGTAATTAAAATGTCTTTAGGTAGCAATTCTGCTTTAAATACTTCTGCTTTTAATATCGCTAAATAATCTGATATTTCAGCACCTTTTAATTCTGATGGATATACTTCGTCAACAGATTTTATACGTACTTCAAAATCGAGCTCCATATCCTTAAAAAACTGATGTCTTCTTGGTGAGCCAGATGCTAGAATTACATGATAATCTTTCAATTTATTCTTCAACATAAACTAATCGTTTGCGGCACTGAAATGGTTTGACCAATCTCCGCGTACTTTTAAAACCTGTTCAATAACATCACGTACACAGCCATGACCACCGTTTATGTGCGATATATATTGACTCACACTTTTTACTTCTGCAACCGCATTTTGCGGACAAGCAGCTATAGCAACCGCCTTCATTGGTGGAATATCTGGAATGTCATCACCCATATATAAAATGTTTTCGGCATCGATATGATAGATGTCCATATACTCATCTAAAGCATCCATTTTATAATGAGCTCCCATGTAAATATCTGTAACACCTAGAGCGCGTAATCTAGTACGCACACCTTCATTTGTTCCGCCTGTAATTATACACACATTATACCCTTTATTCAAAGCTACTTTTAAGGCATACCCGTCTTTAACACTCATTTTGCGTAACAATTCTCCCTCACTCGTAATTAAAAGACTACCGTCTGTAAATACCCCATCAACGTCAAATACAAATGTGGTAATATCTTTTAAATACTCTTTATAACTTTTTTCCATGCTTTTCTTTTATTGCGTTGCTTAATAGGGTGTATAGTTCCCGTTGGTGTTTGTCTTTTATAATTTGTAAATGATTGTGTAACGTTTGTTGGTCTCCACGTTTTGCAGGTCCCGTTTGGGCTTGCATAGGTGTTAACGTATCTAATTTCGCAGCAGTTTCTTTAATTAAGGGCTGTAATAGTTTAAAGTCAATTTTATGTTCTTCGCATATCTCGGCACCAATCGTATAGATGTAATTGGTAAAATTATTTACAAATACCGCTGCTACATGCACTATTTTTCGCTGTTCTGAATCTATTTCAACTACCGTTTTGCTTAATGCTTCACCAAGCTCTTTTAATAGTTTAAGGTCTTCTTCATTTGTTGCTTCTATGCAAATAGGAATAGCATCAAATTCAATAATCTTACCTTTTGTAAAAGTCTGTAGTGGGTAAAAAATACCAGCTCGTTTCGCAGAGTTTAGGGCTTCAAGTGAAGTTGCACCTGATGTATGCACTAAAAGTCCATCAATATCTTTAAAACTATCGGCAACTACTTTTATAGCATCATCTGAAACTGCAAGTATATACATATCTGCAGCTTCAATACTATTAAAATTTGTGCTTGACAGAACAGTACTGTTGACAAAGGCCAAGTGTTCTCGGTTTCTACCAATTACTTGCTTTATGATTACATCACTTGATTTTTCAAAAGCTTGATAAAGATTTTGAGCTACATTTCCTGTACCAATTATTACGACGGATATCATGCCACAAAAATACAAAGTTTATAATAGTCTTGTTATATTAAAATTAACAGTTTTGTTGAAGTTTAAAAGCGGCAAAATGCATCTGTAAATGATGAAAAGGGCTTATTTTTGCATCTTGAAAATCAACTCCTATCTTCCATGACGGAAATGTTCAAAAAAATATTCTTCTCTACACGTTTAATGTCCATCTTATTTATCGTTTTTGCCACAGCAATGGCATTCGGTACTTTTATTGAAAGTTGGTATAGTACAGAAACTGCACGAATCTGGATTTATAATGCCTGGTGGTTTGAAGTCATTATGGTATTCTTTGTAATCAACTTCTTTGGTAATATATCGAGATATCGTTTGTTGCGTTTCGAAAAATGGCCTGTACTAACATTGCATTTATCTTGGGTACTGATTATTATTGGTGCATTCGTAACGCGATATATCAGTTATGAGGGTATGATGCCTATACGTGAAGGTAAAACAGAAAAGGTTTTTTATTCGGATAAAACGTATTTAACCGTTTTTGTTGATGGTGAGATTGAAGGCGAGGCGCGAAGAAAAGTATTAGAGGATAAAATTATTGTTACACCAGAAGCGATAAAATCTAACCTACCATGGAAAGCGGATTTCAATGGCGAAGATTTTGAAGTTTCTTATGTTGAATTTATTAAAGGTGCTAAACAAGGTTTATTACCAGATGCTAACGGAACCAAATTTCTTAAAATAGTAGAGGCTGGTGATGGTGAACGTCATGATCATTATTTAGAAGATGGTAAGGTTGCTAGTATTCATAATGGGCATTTTTCTTTAAATAATAAAACCGATGGTGCCATTAATATAATGACCAACGATTCTATCTACCAAATTCATGCGCCTTTCGAAGGTAATTTTATGCGTATGGCAGACCAGTTTCAAGGGTTATTGGTAAAAGACAGTTTACAACCTTTACAACTTCGTTCCCTATACAACACAGCTGGTATGCAATTTGTAATTCCAGATTCTGTAACACAAGGTTCATATGGTATTGTTGAAATACCTGAAGCTGAGAAAACAAAAATAGATCAAGATGCCATTGTTTTTGATGTTACTGCTAATGGAGAGACGAAACAAATTAAGTTATTAGGTAGTAAAGGTCCTTCAGATTTCAGTGAGAAAGTAAATGTTGGCGGACTCAATTTTTCTATTCGATATGGCTCTAAAGTGTATGACTTGCCTTTTGGTATTAAGTTAAATGATTTTATAGCAGAAAAATATCCTGGTACCGAGAAAGGGTATTCTTCATATATGAGTAGAGTAACCATTGAAGATGAGCGTCCTTTTGACTATGATATTTTTATGAACCATGTATTGGATCATCAAGGGTATCGATTTTTTCAATCGGGCTTTGATCCCGATGAAAAAGGAACAACCTTATCTGTAAACCATGATTTTTGGGGAACTTGGATTACCTACATTGGTTATTTTCTTTTATATATTGGTTTAATGGGGATTATGTTTTTTGGTAAAACTCGCTTCAAAGATTTAGCTAATTCTTTAGATGAATTAAAAATCAAAAAGAAAAAAATGTTCGGTGTTATCGCTGTATTAATGGCGTTTTCATTCTCATCTTTTGCTCAAGAACAACATTCGCCAGAAGAAGGACATCAACAGGCGCCTAGTAAAATACAAATAGATTCTTTGCTTGAAGCTAGTATGGTCAGTAAAGAGCATGCCGATAAATTTGGTAAGCTGGTCATACAAGATGAAGGTGGGCGAATGAAGCCCATCAATACCTTTTCATCAGAACTACTTCGTAAATTAAGTTTAAAAGACACTTACTTAGAATATAATTCTGATCAGATTCTACTTTCTATGATGATGAACCCCGCGGTTTGGTATAATACGGAGTTTATTGCCTTAGATAAGAAATCGCAGAACGATAGTATTAGAAATGTAATAGGGATTCCTTCAGGTCAAACATATGTGAAGGCTACAGATTTCTTTGATGAAAAAGGTCAATATAAATTAGAACCTTTTTTAAGGGAGGCAACAGCCACAGCTAATCCGAATAAATTTCAACAAGATTTTAAAGATGCGAATATTAGATTGAGTTTGTTGAATCAAGCTTTGGGTCAAGATATCGTTAAGATATTTCCATTATTAGATGATGAGAATAACAAATGGATTTCAGCGGTAGAATATAGAGGTGGACAATACGAAATTAGAGATTCGCTTTACTCAAACTTTGTTAAGAATGCGATGCCGTATTATTTAATGACTTTAGGCAAAGCGCAACAAAGTGGCGATTACACTTCGGCTGATAAATTATTGGGAGCCTTTCAACAAAATCAGCTTAATCACGGTAGTGAGGTTTTACCATCGCAACAGAAAGTCAATACAGAGGTTATTTATAACAAGTTAAATATTTTTAATAGACTTTATCAGTATTACGCTCTTGTAGGCTTGTTAATGTTCTTTACATTGATTTTTCAGATTTTTAAAGACCGTTCTATTTGGAGGATAGCTATTTACTTCTTTAAAGGAACGATATTGCTGCTTTTCTTATGGCATACAGCCGGATTAGTCTTACGATGGTATATTTCTGGTCATGCTCCATGGAGTAATGCTTACGAAAGTATTTTGTATGTGGCATGGGCTACCATGGGTATAGGATGGGCTTTTGGTCGTAAAAGTGATATGACATTTGCAGCATCTGCTTTTGTTACATCTATGCTTTTATGGATAGCACACCAAAGTTGGATTGATCCTTCTATTGCCAATCTACAGCCTGTTTTAGACAGTTATTGGTTAATGATTCACGTTGCGGTTATCGTTGGTAGTTACGGACCTTTAACCGTAGGTATGATATTAGGATTGGTTTCTCTAATCTTAATGATCCTGACTACTAAGAAGAATAAAGAACGTATGACGATCAATATAAAAGAATTGACCATAATCAACGAATTGGCTTTAACCACGGGACTTGTGATGCTTACCATTGGTAACTTTTTAGGAGGACAATGGGCAAATGAAAGTTGGGGTCGATACTGGGGCTGGGATCCAAAAGAGACCTGGGCATTGGTTTCAATTATGATTTATGCCTTTGTAATTCACACACGATTAGTGCCAGGATTAAGAGGTAAATGGACGTTCAACTTTATGAGTGTTGTAGCCTTCGGTAGTATTATGATGACTTATTTCGGAGTAAATTTTTACTTAGTTGGTCTGCATAGTTATGCCAGTGGTGCACAAGTAATTACACCAACGTTTATTTACTATTTAGTTGCCGGAGTATTAGCGCTAGGCGGAATTAGCTATTGGAGATATAAAGTTAATTATAGTAAATAAGATAAAATACAAAGTATATAAAAGCCTCATGGTATATTCATGAGGCTTTTTTTATTTTTATTTTTTTGTACTTTTTTATTATTGACTATCAAGTAAATCCATAAGTTCTTCTGCAGCTACTTGACCCTTTTGCTTCAAGAAATCTCTAGGCGTATTATCACCCAATTCAAAAACAATGGCAGGCATACCGTGATTAACATAGAAATAATTACGTGAAACCATGGTCGGTTTAATATCCTTAGACGGATTTACATTCGTATGCTTTTGCGGTAATCTATTGGTGATATTCTTTATCCAGTCAAAAACGATTTTACCTTTCTCACCAGTAATCGTAGTGTCGATAGGGTAGTAGATATCGTCCCAGGTGGAATGGAAATCTGCTCCGAAAACAAATTCATATCCTTCAGATTCCTTCTTTACTAAAAAGTCTCTTACACTTCTTGTTTCTGGTTGATTGAAATCTTGCCAATCTCTATTTAAATCTATACCGCCCATATTATGACGCCAATTGCCGTTATCAACTCCATCAGGATTCATTAATGGCACAACAAATAAATCATAGTTTTCTCTAAACTTTTGAGCCTTTGGCGAGTCTCCGCTCAATGTTTCAATAAAAGACTTCATGGCAAGAAACCCGGTAACTTCTGGTGGGTGTTGTCTAGAAATAACCATAACCGCTTTTTTATTTTCACCGTTACTAGCTTCCATTAAATTCATTGCCCTATTCTCTCTACTTTTTCCTATTTCATAAGTAGAAATAAAATCTTTGGTGGTTAAAGAATCTATCCAGCTTTTTACTCTTGTAGATCCGTAAAGTTCTTGGGCAGTGATATAAGTGGGCACTTCGCTAATAGCTACTTTTAGTTCTACCATCTCTGGTACTGCTTTAATTCCGAAATCACCCGTTCCTTTATTTATTCCTATGAAATTGGCGCTATCTAACGGAGTAAAATTTTCGCCATCGCTACTTATTTTTGGGTAATACCTACTTCTAGAATCTTGATAGGTCATTTTAATGGTGATGGTCTTAGGTGTTTTTGACCAAACTTTAAATGCATACCACGGACTCACGTTTACAGGAGTGTTTTCAGCTGTAATTAGCACGGTGTAGTGATTGCTTCCGTCAGAAGTTATTCCGTTTAACCTTCCGCTTTCAAAATCATTACTAAAGAAGGTTGTGTCTTCATCAAACGTCCATATACCTTTCCATTGTTTTTGAACAGGTTTAGACAAGGTAGAAACCACGGCACTTTTTCCCTGACCTTGATATCCTTGAGTTGTAGGTTTTTGGTTTTTGCATGCTACAAATGCTACAGTTAGCAAGGTGAAATAAGCGAGTTTGTTTTTCATGCGTTTGAATTTAAATAGGTTGAAAAGTATCGAAGCTTAAATCTAAATACAAAAAAGTAATGTAGAGATATTTATAAAGATTTAGAATGAAATATTCCATATTTCTTAATAGAAAACCCTATTTAATAAAGTTTTGATAGGGGAATAATGATGATTTAAAAACTAATGCATGAATTTTAAAAATTTTGAAAGTTCAATGCCAGTTTTGAGACCTAAGTTCAACTGTTTTAATGCTAACATACAGATGTAGGATAGTGTGCTTGTTTACATTCTATTTTCTTACCTTTATTTTCTATAATTATTAGCATATGAATTCGAATAAAAAAGGCTTGAACACTATTTGTACCCACGTAGGTGAAT
>JANQUX010000133.1:0-1941 GCA_030730545.1 Maribacter sp.
AGGTAATATAATATGAAAATATTTGAAAATTTAACATAGAATTTTACGCTATATATGACGACAAGGCGTATTTGTTACATTAACCAAATAGTTACAAATAGCAAAAATTAACATTTTACTAATCTGTGCATAACCTAATTTTGACTACATTTTTAAAAACACAAAAATCAATGAGATCAACCCCAGTTTTTTCTTTTTTCTATCTTATTTTGCGTAAACATTTTTGCGCAAAATGAATTACCTATTCGCATAGATAATGCGAAGATTAAACCTTTACAAAAATTATTAGATAGTTCGCTGCAAACCAATTTACGTGATGAATTGGCATCTCACCCAGAATGGAACGACCTTATTATACAAAAGAAAATGGCGGTAGGTCTTGTTGACCTCAGCAACCCAGAGCAAGTTCGTTTCGCGCGTGTAAATGGCAATCATATGATGTATGCCGCAAGTTTACCTAAAATAGCTATTCTTTTAGCAGCTATGGATGCTATTGAGAAAGGTGAATTAAAAGAAACCGCAGAAGTTAAAAAAGATATGCGCCTAATGATCAGTAAATCTGACAATGCCGCATCTACCAGAATGATAGACCGTGTAGGCTATGAAAAGCTTGAATCGGTAATGACAGACCCTAAATATGCCTTTTATGACGAGCAAAAAGGAGGCGGACTCTGGGTCGGTAAACGTTACGGCGGTGGTGGTGACACCAATCGTGAGCCACTTAAAAATCTAAGTCACGCTGCAACGGTAACACAAGTTTGTAGGTATTATTATTTATTGGCGAACGGTAAGCTAGTGAACCAAAAACGTTCGAAACAAATGTTGGATATTATGGAGGACCCAGAGTTGCACCATAAATTCGTAAATACGTTAGATAAGATTGCACCAAACGCCAGATTGTTCAGAAAATCAGGTTCTTGGCGCACCTACCACTCCGATTCTATATTGGTTTGGGGCGAAGATAGCAACCGAAGATATATTTTAGTGGCCTTAATCGATGACACCAATGGTGAACAAATTATCAGAGATTTAGTGAAACCAATTGAAAAGGTGCTAAAAAAGCCTGTACTTTAGGTCTTGGAATACAGATTTCCATTTCTTGATGGTAGAAAGACTCATTAAAAAAATATTCGATGTACGTGAAGGCGAGTTCAAGGTTTCTCTTTGGATGCTCGCCTACATTTTTTTGGTCATTGCCGTTTTGCTCATTATTAAGCCCACGGTCAATGCCCTATTTCTTTCAGAATTAGGTATAAAACAATTACCATTTGCCTTTTTATTAGTAGCTATTACCGCAATTGCCACTTCTTATTTCTATTCAAAAGCCGTCGCAAAATTTCAGCTCAAAAAAGTAATCGAGGTTACTATCATCTGTTCTATTATTATTTTAATAGGCTTGGGCATACTGCTTTCCTTAGATGTCGTGAGTGGCGTGCTATTATACTTCTTTTATATATGGGTGGCTATTTATGCTGTATTGTCTGCATCGCAATTTTGGGTATTGGCAAACTTGGTCTTCAATATTAGAGAAGCAAAACGACTGTTCGGCTTTATTGGATCAGGTGCCATTATCGGTGGTATTTTCGGCGGATACCTCACCTCTATTCTAGCACCCCTTATTGGTAATGAAAATTTAATGTTCGTTGCCGCACTGCTCTTATTCTTCTGCATACCATTACTGAGAAAAATTTGGAACATAAGAGTACTGAAAAATGGTAGCGTAAAAAAACATAAGTCGGCGACCAATATTTCAGAACCGCCCATAAAACTCATTTTAAAATCTAAGCACCTAACCTATATCGCGAGTATTGTTGCGGTGAGTGTGGTCGTTGCCAAATTGGTAGATTACCTATTTAGTGATTTTGCATCGTCGGCCATAACCGATGCCGATGACCTTACTGCCTTTTTTGCTTTTTGGTTTTCGACATTTAACTTGTTATC
>JANQUX010000133.1:2041-8229 GCA_030730545.1 Maribacter sp.
CCGATGACCTTACTGCCTTTTTTGCTTTTTGGTTTTCGACATTTAACTTGTTATCGCTTGTTATACAGCTATTCTTTACCCATAGAATTGTGGGTATTTGGGGCGTAGGTTTTTCACTTCTTTTATTGCCTATTGGTATTTTCGGCGGAAGTATTTTGTTTCTTCTATTACCAGAACTTTCTGCCGTAGTGGTTATTAAGGCGATGGATGGTATACTAAAACAATCTATACATAAAAGTGCGTCGGAATTATTGACCCTACCGTTACCCTTCGATTTAAAAAACAGGACAAAATCGTTCATCGACGTTGTTGTAGATAGTTTAGCCACAGGTGTTGCCGGATGCCTTTTAATATTCGTAGTCCGTGGTCTAGACCTACCTTCATTCTATATTGGTATTTTAATTATCGCCTTGGTTTGTCTTTGGTTGTACTTTATTTACAAAGTTAGAATAGAATATTACAAAACCTTTAGAACCAATTTAGAGGTATTGACAGATAGTGGCAAGAAGACCAAAAAAATTACGCATTCTAAAGTATCTGTCGTTACGGGTATGCGTACCGTATTTAAAAGCGGTACCGAAGAGCAAATACTATTCATGCTTGATAAATTGATGGAAATTAATGACAAACGCTTTGCAGATGATGTGGAACTATTGTTAGAACACCCGAGCAATAAAGTAAAATTATCGGCCATACAGAACTTGTACTTTTTAAACTCTAAAAGTATGACTGCCGAGGTCTCTGAACTATTAAAGATCGAAGATCGAGAATTGACCATTGCAACATTGGCTTATGTATTAAGTTTCGCGCATAAAGACAAATCGTATGTATTCGATGCTTATTTAGAACATTCAAATGAGCGAATTGCCATGGCAGCATTGTACTGCTTGGCGAGAGCCGCAAAAAATAATTACTCTTTAAAACAGCGTTACGCGTTACTAGACCGCATTTCTGCGGCGCTAAAGAATATTGAAACCAACGAGAAAGACCTATCCTACGTAGAAGCGGTTATCGAAATATTAGGTGTGGCGAATATGCCCATTTTCTATAACAAACTTGTTGCCTTTTTAAACCATGATAATGAAGAAGTGGTCGTGACAACGATAAAGGCAATCGGCACCGCAACAGACCCTGCCATGGCGCAACATATCATTCCGTTTTTGGGGCAAAAAAATTATCGCCCTACTGTTCTAGAAGGGTTTAAACTATACGGGCAACAGATTTTACCCGTGCTTCGCAAAAATGTACAAGAACGCTTGCAACCTTTATCTGTATTGCGGTTTATACCTGCTACCATGCAATCTTTTCATTCTAAAGAAGCTGTGCATCATTTATTGGCCATATTGACAGACAATGACCTAACTGTTCGTCTAGAAGTTGTTCGGGCATTGAGCGCCATACGGGCAACGCATCCGCAGTTAAAATTCAATCGCTACAAAGTGGTATCGGTAATTTTTGATGAATGTAAATTGCATCATCAGACCTTATCGTCTATGCATACCCAAATTATTATATCATATCGAAATAGAAACAAATCGAAGAAAGAAATCGGCGATGCAGAACGAGATGCAAGAACCAGTTTGTTAGAATTACTGGAACGTCGTTTAGATTCGGGACTAGAACGTATTTTTAAACTGTTAGGGTTACGCTACCAGCAAAAAGATGTAGCTATTGCGTACGAAGGTTTATTGAGCGAGAAACAAGAAGCGCAGCATAATGCCATCGAATTTTTAGACAATCTATTGACGGGAGAATTAAAGCGTAAACTGTTACCAATTATTGAAGAGTCTGCATTAGATATTTCATCTGAAGAAGAACTTCAAAAAATCAAACACAAAATACCGACAGAACTAGAATGCTTTAAACTGCTATTACAAGGTAACGTAACGACCTTAAAATTAAACTTGCGGTCTTATACTTAATTACGCAACAAAAAGAACCCCGATATTTAAGTATTGTCGAAAGCCTTCTAAATGATGAAGATCCTAAAATTAGGAGTTTTGCTTTAGAAGCACAACAAGCTATATCTGCTGAAGTATAAAGCAAAAAAAAACTCAAACGAGGTAGATAAAATACCTTATTTGAGTTTAGAATATAATAAAGAATATTGGTTAACTATTCTGCTCCAATTCCATAATAAGATTTGCGACTAAAGCTGTCCAACCCGTTTGGTGTGATGCTCCAAGACCTTTACCGCTATCCCCGTCAAAGAATTCATAAAAGAAATGCTCCTTTTTAAAATGCTCATTCTTTGTAAATACTTTTTGGTCGTCATCTGAATGATACACAAATTTACCATCGGCATCAGGTTCGAACAATTTAATCAATCGTTTAGAAATATCATTTGCGATCTCGTTCAAGTTCATTTTTTTACCTGATCCTGTCGGAAACTCGTAAACATATTCCTTACCATAATACGAATAATATTTACGTAGCGACTGTACGATCATATAATTCAAAGGCAACCAAATTGGTCCGCGCCAGTTAGAGTTACCACCAAACATATTAGAACGGCTCTCGCCAGATTCGTACTGAATTTGGTGATGCCCGTTATGCTGAAATACATAGGGGTGCTTTTCATGATATTTAGAAAGTGAACGAATACCATAATCGGATAAGAATTCTTTTTCATCTAATAGACGAAACAACAATTTCTCTAATCGAAACCCACGCATAATGGAAAATAGGTAATTACCTTCTGAATTAAATTCTTCAATATTTGAAATTAAAGACGCCAAATCTGGTCGTGTACGTACAATTTCTGCTGCTCGAGTTTTAAAATTCTTAAGTTCATCGAATAAGTCTTTATGAATAATCTCCACTGCGAACATGGGTATAATACCAACCAATGATCTCACTTTTAATCGGTCGGTTTTGCCGTTCGACATTTCGACTACATCATAGTAGAAATTATCTTCATCGTCCCATAGCGAAATATCTTTTTGACCAATATGGTGCATTGCCCAAGCAATATTCAAGAAATGTCTAAAAAATTTGGCAACACTATCCTCATAATTAGGGTTAATGGTTGCCATTTCTAATGACATACGTAACATATTCAAGGTAAACATTGCCATCCAACTGGTAGCATCTGCTTGTTGCATACGGGTAATACCTTCGGGCATGTGGTTACGATCAAAAACTCCGATATTATCTAACCCTAAAAATCCGCCTTCAAAAAGGTTCGTTCCGCTTTTATCCTTTTGGTTTACCCACCAGGTAAAGTTCACCAGTAATTTCTGATAGGCTTTTTCAAGAAAATTAAAATCTCCCTTGCCATTGCGTTTTTTGTCTTTTTCATAAACTGTCCATACTGCCCAAGAATGCACAGGTGGGTTTACATCACTAAAATTCCATTCGTAGGCCGGTATTTGTCCGTTAGGGTGCATATAACTTTCCTTAAGCACCAGCAGTAATTGCTCTTTGGCGAAATAAGGATCAATTTCTACAAATGATGCCATATGAAAAGCAAGGTCCCATGCAGCATACCAAGGGTATTCCCATTTATCGGGCATTGAGATAACATGACGATTGGTCAAATGCTCCCAATGTACATTTCTAGAATCTTTTCTGTAGGGCTTTGCTTCACCCGGGCCGCCAAACAGCCATTTATAGACATCGTAGTAATAGAACTGCTTCGTCCACAGTAAACCAGAAAAGGCTTTTTTGGCGATTTCTTGCTGTTGAACCGGAAGTTCTTTTTTCAATATATTACCATAAAACTCCTCACACTCTTGAATTCTTTTTTCAAAAATAGCATCGAAATTACCCCAAGGGTCGGCAAGTTTTCTTTTACTAAGTCGGACTTTTATTGTTTTTTCTTCTCCAGATTTTAGGCGGAGTTTGTGCCACACGGCAAATTTTGATCCTTTTTTATCAGGATTCACCGAAGGTTGACCATCGATTACGTGATCATTGATACCATCTTTTACATAATCGACCTCATTAGGCACACCATAAATACGTTGGTTGTTGGTTTCGTTTTCACAAAAAAGTTGATCACCATTTTCATGATAAAAATAGTAACGCCCATTTCGTGTGCTACGAGATTGCACCGAATTATCTGAAATAGATTTCATCTCAGGACGTTCGAACCTCTTATTATGTTTCCAGAAATTACGAAACCATAAATGCGGAAGTACGTGAATATTCGCAGCTCTCGGTCCTCTATTTATAACTGTCACTTTCATTAAAATATCACCAACATCTTCTTTGGCATATTCAATAAAACAGTCGAAATACGTATTGTTTGCAAACGCCTTGGTATCTAAAATTTCATATTCAGACTCCTCACGACTTCTACTTTTATTCTTTTTTACCAGCTCGGCATACGGAAACTTCTTCTGCGGATACTTATATAAATATTTGGCGTACGAATGCGTAGGCGTTGATACCTGATGAAAATAAAGTTCTTTTACATCTTCACCATGGTTACCTTCATCATTGGTTAAGCCGAACAGGCGTTCTTTTAAAATGGAATCTTTTCCGTTCCAGAAAGCAGGCGCTAGACATAGAATTTCTCTAGAATCGCAGAACCCGCCAATACCTTCTTCTCCCCATCTATAGGCATTACTACGTGCTTTGTCATGACCAACAAAACTCCATGCATGACCTTCGGGACTATAATCTTCTCTTACCGTACCCCATTGGCGCTCTGCCAAATAAGGACCCCATCTTTTCCAGTTTTTATAATTATCCTCAACGGCTAATCTTTGTTCCTCAGCATTCTTATGGACCATAAAATCTTTTTCAATTATAACTATCTTCTTTTTCAACTTCTATTACAAACAACTACTATTCAAGCATTTTAAAAGCTGTGCAAATTTAATATCCAAATTTGGACATAACGTTAAAAATACCATTTGTAATAGTATAAGATTGATTAACGCACCTAGCAAGTGATTAGTATTACCTAATTGGTACTAATAAGATGAAAATGTTGTTAACTTGTTAAATTTAATACTGTTATACTATGAACCTCATAAACTAAGGTATTCACCTTTTGTAAAAATTTATAACAGATTGTTAGAAATATTTTCTTTTATACATTTATATATCGCCATTACCAATCCTATTCGTTCTATTGTTAGATAGAACGAATAATACCTAGGAATTAACTACGCAAATCGGTTTCAAGTATGGCGTATTCAAAACTATCTGACCATCCAGATTGCAGTGGGAGAATTTTCCGTTTACGACCTTCTTTTATCATCCCTACTTTTTCCATCACTTTTGCAGAACCTATGTTCTCTACAGCACAACCTGCTTCTATTCGATGTAGTTTAAGCACATCGAATCCGTAGTTCAAAACCGCTTTTAAAGATTCTGTTGCATAGCCTTTGTTCCAATAATCGAGATGTAGTTTATACCAAACCTCTGCCCTGTTATATTTTTTGGGACCAAGTCTTAATCCGAATAAACCTATAAATTCATTATTCGTTTTATGCTGAATGGCAAAGGTATAATTTCTGATATTAGGTACATTATTGGCTTCTATCCAAGGGGTTATCACCTCATGGGTTTCTTGTACATTTTCAGGTATACCAAGGGTATTAAATTCGTCAGTTTCTGGTAAGCAATGTAAGCGATGAATAACTTCTACATCTGTATACACAATCAGCCTTAATGTTAATCGGTCTGTTTGTATTTCGAGTTTGTTCATGGCTGATGTAATAGGTATTGAATCTATAAATATACCTTCAAAAATAGAAGTTGAAGAATTTAGTTGACAGGCAAATAAATAATAAAAGTAGAACCTTGGTCTTTCTTACCAATGGCATGAATATAACCATTATGTTTTTCAACTATCTTTTTACAAATAGAGAGTCCGATGCCTGTACCAGAATATTCGTTTTTTGAATGTAACCTTTGAAAGACCTCAAAAATATTACTAGCAAACTCAGGCTCAAACCCAATACCATTATCAATAAATGAAATTTTGTAATAGTACTCTGAATTCTTGCTGAAGTTTTCTTCAATTTCTGAATTACGCACTTTTTTAGAGCTAATGATTATTTTGGGAGCTACATCACTTTTGCCATATTTTATAGAATTACTGATCAGGTTCGTACATAATTGCTCTATTTTAAAAGGTGTGCCTTGAATTATAGGTAAATTCTCGTATGAAATAGAGGTGTTCGTTTCTTTAATAAGCTGCGATAGTTCATCTTCGATTTTTAGAATAGTTC
>JANQUX010000134.1 GCA_030730545.1 Maribacter sp.
GCTAGTGGTATTAACGAAAGTCACCCACATGATGTTACCATTACCAAAGAGAGTCCTAATTATAGTAGATAGAAAATATAATATTACATATAAAAAAAGAGGCCTTTTAGGCCTCTTTTTTTATATTATTTTCCAGTTTCACCAGTATAGGCTTTCCAGTCTTTTTCTTTGTATATGTCGCTACCAAAATAACGAGCTATTTCTAAGAACGGTTCTGGTTTTTGATAACCAGGTATTGGTGATAGCATATTTAATTCTTCGTCTAAGAAAATAGTAGTTGGGTAACTTAAGCGACCTTGCATTAAGGCTGCTGCAAATTCATGATATCCTTTTCTGCCCGATGGAACAAACTTATAGGTCTTTCCTTTGTATTCGATAGGGTCTTTACCTTCGCCATCAAATTTAACCATGTAGTAGTGCTCTGCCATGTAAGCAGCTACTTCAGCATTTTGAAAAGTGTCCTTATCCATTTTCTTGCACCATCCACACCAATCTGTGTACACATCAATAAAAACTTTCTTTGGGTTTTTATCGGTTGCTGTTAATTTAGCAGCCTCGTCCCAAGAAATCCAATTTACCTCTTGTGCATAACTTGCAGCCGACACAAAAAGTAGTGCTAAAAATAAAAATGATTTGGAAAAAGATAAAGAATACGTCTTCATGAGTTTTATTTGAGTGTTTAGTCCAACTAGTATACCAAAACTAACGTATTTTTAAGTGCTTTATTTCACTTTAGCTGTTTCTTTAACAGCGAACAAATCTTTTATATCTACTTGATTGCGAATTAAATCTTCAAAAGTTTCTCTTTCGCGTATAAGAACTGCTTTCCCTTTATGCCAAAGAACTTCTGCTGGTCTAAATCTTGAGTTATAGTTACTTGCCATGGTAAAGCAATACGCACCTGCATTTTTAAAGCAAAGAATATCGCCTTCTGTAATTTCATTAATTCTTTTATTACTAGCAAAAGTATCGGTCTCACAGATATAACCTACTACAGAATAATAGCGCTCTCTACCGGCTGAGTTCGATATGTTACTTATACTATGTGTAGCGCCGTAAAGCATTGGTCTAATTAAATGGTTGAAGCCAGAATCTACACTTGCAAATACTGTTGAAGTAGTTTGTTTAACTACGTTTACTTTTGCAAGAAAAACACCTGCCTCACTCACTAAAAATTTTCCTGGCTCAAAAGCCAATGTCAAATCTTTACCGTATTCTTTACAGAACTCATTAAAACGAGTACTTAATTTTTTACCTAGTTCTTCAACATTAGTTTCAATATCCCCTTCTTTATAAGGTACTTTGAAGCCGCTACCGAAATCTATAAAATCAAGATTTTTAAAATTACGTGCAGTATCGAATAAAATTTCAGAAGCATATAAGAATACGTCGATATCTAAAATGTCACTACCTGTATGCATGTGAATACCGTTGATATTCATTTTTGTCAATTCTACAATACGAAGTAAATGCGGAATTTGATGAATACTGATTCCGAATTTGGAATCTATATGACCTACAGAAATATTAGAATTTCCGCCCGCCATTACATGCGGATTGATACGAATACAAACAGGAATTTTAGGATGCTTACTACCAAACTGCTCTAAAATAGAAAGGTTGTCAATATTTATACGAACACCCAATTTTGCTGCTTGTTCAATTTCTTCTAAAGAAACTCCGTTTGGTGTAAATATGATCGATTCTGGTTTAAAACCAGCTAATAAACCTAGTTGAACTTCTTGTATAGATACAGTATCTAAACCACTACCTAAACTATTCATTAATCTTAGAATAGTAATATTAGAAAGTGCCTTGGCTGCATAGTTAAGTTGCAATTTCTTAACAGAACCAAATGCTTTTGTCAATCTATTGAACTGTGAAACTATTTTTTCCGAGTCGTAAACATACACCGGATCACCATAGGTTTTTGCGATTTGCAATAAATCCTCATTTCTCATACTATACAATTTTGCTCAAAGTTACTTTTCTAATTCATTAAGAACAAAAATAATAACATAAAAATGATTAAAATAACAAATTGTGATATTTGTAACTTTTGTAGATTGTATTTATTTTGGTGCTATATAAAGTCCTTTGTACATTTAGCGCATGAAATTACCTTTATTCCCATTACAGTCTATTTTCTTTCCAGGAGAGACCGTGCCGCTGCATGTTTTTGAAGATCGCTACAAACAATTGATACAAGATTGTAGAGATGAGGCGATTACTTTTGGTATACCAGTTTTTATAAATAATAAGATGGAATATGGGGTAGAAGTACAGCTGGTAGAAGTGGTGACAACGTATGAAACCGGAGAGATGGATGTGGTATGTGTTGCGAGGCAAGTATTTAAATTGCTGGCTTTCGACAATATCATGGATGATAAGTTATATTCTGGTGGAATTGTAAAGTTGTTGGAGTACGATTATGAAGCATCCGAAGAAAAAAAGCAAACTATTATCAATGGTATAGAGCAGTTATATGCTATTATGGATGTGCCATATACCAAACTCAACGTAAAAGAATTTAATAGTTTTACGCTGGCCCACAAAATAGGATTGTCTTTCGAGCAAGAATATCAACTATTACAGATACCCTCAGAAAATGATCGACTTAATTTTATAAGTCTGCATTTAACTTCTACAATTACGGTACTTTCTGAAGTGAACAGAACCAAAAAAACAATCGAACTTAATGGTCATTTCAAAAACTTTGATCCGTTAGATTTTAAAGATTTAGAGATTTAGGTCGTTTTTTAGGTACAAAATTCAATCGTATTGCAAGCGATTTGGGTTTTTATCAGGTTAATTATACTAGTTATTCTAATTAATCACCAGTATTTTTAGATTATTACTTCCTGTTTCCTATTTTTGCTTAACAATTAAATTCACCATATATATGAACCTTCACGAATATCAAGGAAAAGAGATATTAGCAAGTTTTGGGGTGCGCATCCAAAGAGGAATAGTTGCCCAAAATGCAAAAGAGGCTGTTGAGGCTGCAAAGCAATTAACCGCTGAAACCGGAACTGGATGGCATGTTATAAAAGCGCAAGTACACGCAGGTGGTCGTGGTAAAGGTGGTGGAGTTAAATTAGCCAAAAACCTAAAAGAGGTAGAAGAGATAGCAAACCAGATTATTGGTATGAACTTAATTACACCGCAAACTTCAGCGGAAGGTAAAAAAGTACACCAAGTATTGGTTGCCGAAGATGTTTACTACCCAGGCGAAAGCGAAACTAGTGAATTCTATATGTCTGTTGTATTGAACAGAGCTACTGGTAAGAATATGATTATGTATTCTACAGAAGGTGGTATGGACATTGAAGAGGTTGCTGAAAGCACTCCGCACTTAATTTTTACAGAAGAAATTGACCCAGCTACAGGTTTGTTAGGTTTTCAAGCAAGAAAAATTGCTTTTAACTTAGGTCTTTCTGGTACTGCGTTCAAAGAAATGACAAAATTCGTTGCATCATTATATAAGGCATATGTAGAAAGTGATTCTAATATGTTCGAAATTAACCCAGTATTAAAAACATCTGATGATTTGATCATGGCTGTTGATGCTAAGGTTTCTATCGATGATAATGCACTATACCGCAGAAAGAAGTATGCCGATATGCGTGATCTTAGAGAAGAGAATGCTATTGAAGTAGAAGCAAGAGAAGTTGGTCTTAACTATGTAGATCTTGACGGTAACGTTGGTTGTATGGTTAACGGTGCAGGTCTTGCAATGGCAACTATGGATTTAATCAAAATGGCAGGTGGTGAGCCAGCTAACTTCTTAGATGTTGGTGGTACTGCAGATGCTAAAAGAGTCGAAGAAGCTTTTAGAATTATCTTAAAAGATCCTAATGTTAAGGCTATTCTAATCAATATATTCGGTGGTATCGTTCGTTGTGATCGTGTAGCGCAAGGTATTGTTGATGCTTATAAGAATATGGGCGACTCAATTAAAGTGCCGATTATCGTAAGATTACAAGGTACTAACGCTGAGTTGGCAAAAGAGATTATTGACAACTCTGGACTTGCAGTACAATCTGCCGTACAGTTTCAAGAGGCTGCAGATAAAGTAAAAGCTGTATTGGCTTAAACAAGTTTGCTTATCATAATTATATAAAGACCATTCATTTTGAATGGTCTTTTTTTGTTTTAAGATTAATGTTATTATTGAAAATGTAGTTTATATAGCTAAAAGCTACATATTTTATCAATTTAATATTAAATAGATGTTAAAATTATCATATTAATATTTTAAATACGTTATTTTGTGGTATACGCAATATGTATGTATAATTTCAAACCTTTAAAATATATAGTATGAAAAAAGTCAAAATTATTTTAATCGCAATGTTAGCATTTGGGATTGGAACTGTTACGGCTCATGATACCGAGTCGAATGAGGATAAAGGAACAAAGTGGATAACTGCTCAAATTCATGAAATGTTAGCCGATGAAGCAATACCTGATCAAATACGAGGTGCCAAAGCTGAAATTAAAATTGCCGTTGCAGAAGATGGTATGTATAGGTTATTATCAATTGAATCAACCAATAGTCAATTAAAAGAATTTTTAAAGAACGGTATCGATTTTAAAAATCTTGAACCAGGCAATTCAGATGTAGTTTACGTTATTCCAATTGAAATAGCAGACTAGTAGAATTACTACTTACCAAAAAAAGAACGCTGAATAAGCGTTCTTTTTTTTGCTTAAATGTTACCAGTGTTTTCTAGATATGTATTTAGAGTATCTGTAGGTTTAATTTATTGTAATGATAATAGGAATGAAAGACTACTTAAGGTTACCTAAATGAAATAATGGTTAAGCCTTTAAAAACCTATTTTTTCTATGACTTGGATTTCTAATTTTGACATGAATAACTGAGGAATTAATATTAAAGAGATGTTAAAATATGCTCAAATTGTAACATTGTCATTTTTCAGTCGTCTTTTTAGTAATTCATCATCAATCAATTTTTTAATCACGCTTCAGAATAACTGGAGCAAAAAACAAAAAGTCATGAGAAAATTAAGTTTAGTAGTCGTAGCTGCAATGCTATTAGCAACAGGTAATGTATTGGCAAACGATGCAAAGGGCGAAAACCCAACAAGAAATCTTTCTAACCAGATATCAGAAATGCTATCTGATAATAGTTTTTCTATTGAACATAACGATTTAACCGCACAGGTACGTTTTACCTTAAATGCAGATGGTGAGATCGTTGTATTATCTGTGAATACTGAATATGATGAAATGGAAAGTTTCGTCAAAGCCAAACTAAACTATCAAAAAGTTAATTTGGCAAATGTAGAGGAAGGTAAAGTATACACAATTCCTGTACGTATCGAAGGGTAACCTTTTAAAAGGTTATAGTTGAAAAAAATCTTAATACACCTCGGTGTATTAAGATTTTTTCTTGTTTTTATACTTCACAGAACTTATGGCAGTATCTACCTTTTTCATCTGCTTTGTTTTAAAATCTCTTTTACTGATATTCTTTTGAGCTGGTTTTTGAATCGGTTTTTGTACTGGTTTAGCGGTGTTGCCAGCCATACCTAAAAGTACTTCTCCAGGTGTTTTCGGATTTTCTTTTGTTCCACGAAGATGAAGAACCAATCCGTTTAAAAAATTACGGAGTACCTGATCTCCACATTCCATATAATTAGGATGATCTTCGTTTCTAAAGAAAGCTCCTAATTCACTTTTTGAAATCTTAAAATCTACAAGCTCTAATATCTCTACGATTTCATCATCTCTAAATTTTAAAGCTACTCTTAGTTTTTTAAAAATATCATTATTAGTCATACCACAAATTTAAGGACTGCAAGTTATTATAAAAATATGACGTGTTGGTTGCTATGCCTTATTATTAGGTGGTTCTTAGATGTATATTGTATTTTATATACTTCATAGAATATAGTTTGTTGATGAATTACATGAAATTTTTTTTACAAAAAGATGCTTCATGCTATTCCGATAAAAATTTAATTGAAGATAAACTTGTTGTTCGAAACTATATTTCTAAATGAATTCTCATTATGAGTGTAAAATTAAGGGTAGCTAAATATGTTTAAATGAAATAAAACAGCTCACTTTTACGTTAAAAATATGTAGCATCTGAATATCAATTTGTTACATAAGAGTATGCCTACTATTAAAGAGAAATTAAGTATTTTGTCAGAAATGATCTCGTTTGCGAAAGTAAATAACGAGGTGAAAGAATCTGAGTATGATTTTCTGTTTTCGGTTGCCCAGCAATTAGAAGTGAGTAAAAAAACTTTTGATAGTCTGTTTACTTCAAATGTAGAACATGTGATACCTAAATCAGAATCAGAACGGTTGTTGCAATTTCACAGGTTGGTTTTGCTAATGAATGTTGATAATGAGCAAGATATTTATGAGGTCAAAAGAATATATGATATCGGTCTAAATATGGGTTTACCGCCTGGTGCAATTCAGCAGGTTCTTTCTATAATACATAATTATCCTAATAAAGTTGTGCCACCAGAGGTATTGATTTCAATATTTAAAGCTCATTACAACTAAGACCACGATATAAAGTCGGCATCAAGTTTACTAAGGTCTCTTTTGTTTTCGATGTTACCATTCGCATCTGCTTTTAACTCATTTATTTCAGCCTCTATAATTTCTAACTGGGTAGAATTTATTACATGTTCGTTAAGTGCCTTTAACATGTGCATTAGTTTTCTCATAACAGTTATATCATGTTTGCAATAAAGGCGATAGGTTGCCATTACGTTAAATAGCACTTCTGAGAATTTGGCGCATTTAATTTGAGCCCAGTTCGTGCCCTTTTCGTCATTTATATATTCATAGTCTGCTTTTCGCATTAAATCTATGAAAAGTGAAGTTAGGTAGTCAATCGTATTTAATGCGGTACCTGGGTCGTTAATTCCGGGGGACATCGCCTTTATACCAATCTCTGAAATTTGCCTAAACCCATAAATATAATTTTCTCCGATCAGTTCTTCTTGACTGAACAATAAGGTGTTAATCACCCTTTTTTTCAATTTAGTGTCTATTGGTTTTTCAGTTAATAGCCCTATGGTGCCATCTAATATGAACTGACCTTTGTGTAATTGAATCATAACTTTCATAGAGTTTTCTTTGCATAATTCTAATAAGTCATCATTAAGTATTCCGTAGAAATAACCTGTTTTAACAATTTCATATTTTTCCCAATGTTCATAATTGGGAAACTCGAAAGAATTTTTTTCTTGATTTTCGACGATAGATAGTATTTCAGATTTTGTTCTAGAGTGAATAGCGGTAAGAATATTACCTACTTGTATCGCTTGTGAAATATGGTGGATGAAGTATATAAAAGCCGCCAAACATATCACTACTAATATAATGCCCAATAATACAGAAAAGCCGGGAGTTTGATATGAGTTTTCTGTGGGCTCAATAGAGATAAGAATAAAAATATTGTAGAGGATGGTCGCGATGTAGAGCCCTAATACAATTTGATGTTTCTCGTCTGAAATAATACCTGGTAATACTCTTGGTGAGAAATTACTAGATGCTTGATTTAAAAGAACCATCACCATCGAGAAACTAAATACGGTTAATGAGATTAAACCACCTATAAGCGTACTTAAAATGGTTTTAGCAGTATCGGTATCATCTATTACTAAAGCGGGAGCAACATCGATTAGGTACGCTGAAATGTTCTTCTGTTCTAGGTAAATCATTAGAAAAGCCAACAGTAACCCTGCTAAAGAAATAATTGTGGGAAAAAAGGCAATTCTAGTTCTAATTTGGTCAACGAAGTTGGTAAGTCTATTCATTTTAATAATTCTGGTTATAAAATTAGTGAATGTGAGTACAGATAACTGTCTTGTATGCTAAAATTACAGACTCTTAATAGATAAAAGTGTCAATATGTCGCTAACTAAAATAATAAAAGCGCCATATTGTCATGTTAATTCAGTTGGTACGGCAATTGTTCTATTCAAATCGACTATTAAATTAATTTATTTAAAAAATACGATTATGAGTTTAACAAAGAGAAACGATGTTTTATTCCCGGCATTAATGAATGAGATTTTTAGACCAGATTGGTTTGGTGGAACTGAGAATTCACGCTCATCTGTGCCGGCAGCGAATATTAAGGATAATGAAAAAGATTTTGAGTTAGAGCTTTTTGTTCCTGGAAGG
>JANQUX010000135.1:0-3312 GCA_030730545.1 Maribacter sp.
GTACCTAATATATCAGTGGTTGCTACTAGCTTTTTATATTCCGTTTGCTCCTTCTGCTTGTTATACATTTCTCGTAATGCCACCATATCATCGGTATCGGCATAAATATTATCACCGCCCCACACCCAAACATCGGGCTTGGTATTTAAAATATCATCCCACAGAAGATTAGGCAAATCTATTCTATTACAAGAACCGAAAGCTAAGATGAAATCGGACTTGGCAGATTCATTTTCAATTCGTTTTTTATTTGAAGAACACCCCACCAATAAGAATGTAGCGATAAACAAGTACGTAATTTTCATATGATACAGTTAAGTCTGGGTAAAATTAAGGCTTTCGTTTTAAAGCCTATATTATTAAATTGTATCTTTGCCGGCATGAATTTAGAGCACCTAAACGAGCTTAAAAAGCTACTTTCTTCACCAAAGAAAATAGCGATTATACCACATAAGAATCCCGATGGAGATGCTATTGGATCAACATTGGCACTTTGGCATTATTTGGTCAATACCGGTCATACGGCTAGTATTGTTGCACCGAACGACTATCCGAAGTTTTTAAAATGGATGCCAGGCTCCGATCAAATATTGAATTTTGAAAAAGAAAATTCGCAGTCCAAAGCATGCATTAATAATGCTGATATCATATGTACATTAGATTTTAACCACCTAGGTCGTGTTGGTCAAATGAGCGAGATATTAGAATCTGCAAAGGCCACTTTTGTAATGGTAGACCATCATCAAGAGCCATCAGATTACGCTAAAATCATGTACTCAGATGTAAAAATGAGCTCTACTTGCGAGATGGTGTATGTACTGATCAATCAATTAGGCGATGAGAACAGTATTACCCCCGAAATGGCCAATTGCATATATACCGGTATTATGACAGACACCGGTTCTTTTAAATTTGCAGCGACAACCAGTAATACACACAGAGTTATTGCCGACCTTATGGATAAAGGTGCTGAAGGAACAGAAATTCATCACCGTATATATGACACTAATTCACCGAGCAGACTACATTTATTGGGTTGCGCATTGAAGAATATGGTCATATTAGAAGAGTATTCTACGGCATATATTACGATGAGTCAAGACGAGTTAGATACGTATAACTATCAAAAAGGAGACACCGAAGGTTTTGTAAACTACGGCTTAACTTTAGATGGTATTAAATTTGCCGTCATATTCATAGAAAATAGAGAAGAAGGTATTTATAAAATATCTTTTAGATCGGTTGGGGAGTTTTCGGTAAATGATTTCGCAAGAAAACATTTTAGCGGCGGTGGACATACAAATGCTGCAGGCGGAAAAAGTGATGATAATTTAGAGGAAACCATTGCCAAATTTACTTCGTTACTACCTTTATATAAGAATCAATTACAATCATGAGATTAGTTTCATTTTTATTTTTAGCCATTTTGGTCGTTAGTTGTGATGGACCTGAACCAAGAAAACCCATTCAAACAAAAAGCGGAAGTTTCTTCAAAGCTTCTATAGAAAGAAGCCGCAAACTATTGGAAGCCGAAGAAAGTAAAATTCAAGAAATTATAAAACTAGATTCTTTAAAACACTATTCGCACAGTAATTCTGGATCATGGTATCATTACTTAACGGTAAATGAAGAAAGTAATTACACACCTAAAACAGGAGATTTAGTAGCATTCAGCTATGATGTACTAACCTTAGAAAACGACACCATCTACTCGAAAGAAGAAATTGGTGTAGTTACATATAAAGTAGATAAACAAGAACTTTTTCTAGGTCTTAGGGATGCCGTAAAGATGTTAAAGGTCAATGAACGTGCAACATTTCTTTTTCCGTCATCGATTGCCTTTGGTTACCATGGCGATGAAAATAAAATAGGAAGCAACATTCCTATTAAATCTACAATTACAATTTTACAAATAGAAAAACAAGAAGACAACACAGTAAATTAAAATGACCATTATGATTAAAAAAATGTACTTGCTTGCAGTTATAGCCTTAGTTTTAGCCAGCTGCAAAACCGGCAAAAGAGCCGATTTAGGAGACGGTTTGTTTGCCGATATCAAAACATCTAAAGGCGATATTATCGTTCGCTTAGAGCAAGATAAGACTCCCGTTACAGTTGCTAACTTTATCTCTTTAGCAGAGGGAACAAATACCTTTGTTAGCGAAGAATATAAAGGCAAAAAATATTATGACGGACTAACATTTCACAGAATTATGAAAGATTTCATGATTCAAGGTGGTGATCCATTAGGTCAAGGAACCGGTAACCCAGGTTATAAGTTCATGGATGAATTCAATGATTCATTAGTACATGACAAAAAAGGTATTCTTTCAATGGCAAACTCTGGCCCAACAACTAACGGTAGTCAGTTTTTCATCACTCATAAAGAGACACCTTGGTTAAACAACAAACACACCGTTTTTGGTATAGTTGTAGAAGGTATGGATGTTGTTGATTCTATTGCTAATGTTGCAGTAGGCGCTGGTAATAAGCCAGTAGAGCCAGTTACGATGACTACAGTAGAAATCATTAGAAACGGTAAAGAAGCACGTAAGTTCGATGCTGTAAAAATAATGACCGATTATTTTGATGGTGAAGAAGATAGACTTGCTGCTATTGAAAAAGAGAAAGCTGAAAAATTAGCTGAAGTTCAAAAAATAAAAGCTGAATTCGCTTCTTCAACCGAAGCTCAAAAAGCAAAAGCTACGGCGCTACCTTCTGGTCTTAAAGTGTTAACCTTAGAAAGCGGTAGTGGCGAAAAGCCTGCTGTAGGTCAGAAAGTAAACGTAATGTATGCTGGTTACTTAATGGATGGTACTTTGTTCGATAGCAACTACGAAGAAGTTGCTCAGAAATATGGTATGTTCGATATTAAAAGACAACAAGGTGGTGGTTACATGCCAGTACCAATGGACTACTCTCCAGAATCTCGTTTAATTGCAGGATTTAGAGAAGGCCTTCTAACAATGAAAGTTGGTGATAAAGTGCGTTTGTTCATACCGTCTCATTTAGGTTATGGCCCACAAGGTGGTGGTCCAATTCCACCAGATGCAGATTTAATTTTTGATTTAGAAATTACAGGTATTTCTGAATAGTAAACACATCTAAAACTATAATCGTTATCCTAAAAAAATAAAACTGTTATGTTTTGATCATCTGCAAACACCATCAATATGGCGAGTCCTAAATTTGTCATTTGGTAAATTTATTCATTGTAATTGTGTTTACGCCTTTTTCAACTATGTTGCAGTTATATCGCGGCGTTCCCTGGGTTGCAAATCAGTGCTAGGCTAGGGAAATGTGCCTTGCCAA
>JANQUX010000135.1:3322-8171 GCA_030730545.1 Maribacter sp.
AACGATTATAGTTTTTCTTTTTTCTATTATAATTTTTTCTTGCGGCACTAGCAACTTTGAAAATACCGAACTAGTTACGGTCACAGAAAATACCACCGAAGAAACGCCCACTTCACCAACTACTCCCACAACTCCGAATTCAGATGATACTGTGGTATCACTGCACGGGCAATTGCATATAGATGGTACCAGAATACTTGACCAAAATGATAATGAGGTTCAATTACGTGGTATGTCTTTTTTCTGGAGCCAATGGATTGGTGAATACTACACACCAGAAACTGTAGCCTGGCTAAAAGACGATTGGCAGTGTACCATTGTCAGAGCCGCGATGGCAGTTGAAGATTCAGAAGGGTACATTACCAACCCTGAGACTGAAAAAGAAAAAGTATTTACAGTTATAGATGCTGCAATTGCAGAAGGTATTTATGTAATAGTAGACTGGCATAGTCACCATGCAGAAGATTACGAAGAGCAAGCAAAAGTCTTTTTTACCGAAGTTGCACAGAAGTACGGCAATCAACCAAACATCATTTATGAAATTTACAATGAGCCTTTAGATGTATCATGGAACACGGTTTTAAAACCATACCATGAAGCAGTAATTGCCGAAATTAGAAAATACGACCCAGATAATATTGTAGTTTGTGGCACAAGAAACTGGTCGCAAAATGTAGATGATGTCATAGGTAATGAAATTGATGATACTAATGTTGCCTACACCTTACATTACTATGCTACCACCCACAGACAAGAATTACGAGATACTGCTCAAGAAGCACTAGATAATAACATACCGATCTTTGTCACCGAATTTGGCACAACCGATGCATCTGGTGATGGTTTTATTGATGTCGCCGAGGCTAATCTTTGGTGGACTTTTTTAGACGACAACAACATATCGTGGTGCAACTGGTCTATAGCCGATAAAGAAGAAAGTTCAGCAGCGTTGTTACCTAACGCTAGTTTTACCGGAGGATGGAATACTAGTGATTTAACGCAAAGCGGATTAATGGTTAGAGAAGAGTTGAAAAGTAAAAATCCCCAGTTTTAACTAGGGATTCTTTAAATCAAATTCTTATTTTTTATTCTAATTTGTATTCTTCAAAATTTCTAATAGCAAACTCCAGAATTTCTGAACAGACGAAATACTAACTCTTTCATCTGGGGAATGAGCACCAAGAATAGTAGGTCCAAAACTAACCATATCGACATCAGGATAATTTTGACCTAAAATTCCACATTCCAGACCTGCATGACAAGCAACAACTCTTGGTTGCTCTTTAAACAAATCTATATATGTAGCTTTCACAACAGAAAGTATTTCAGAATCCGGATTCGGATTCCACCCAGGGTAAGCACCACTAAATGTCACATCAAAACCACTGACCTCAAAGGCAGAACGTAAAGAATTCGCCAAATCTAACTTTGCAGTATCAACCGATGAACGAGTTAAACAACCAATCTTGATTTCTCCCTTTTCAACCTTTACAATGGCTATATTATTTGACGTCTCTACCAAATCCTCGATAGCGCCACTCATGGCGTAAACTCCGTTATGCGCTGCATAAACAGCCTTAATCAATTTTTCTTGAGCACCTAAACCCATTACTTTTTTAGCAGGCTTAATATCAGCAAATTCTATATGTAAGTTAGGCTCTTGAACACTCAACTCTGCCTTTATCGCTTCAGAAAGCTTATTAACTTTTTTCAAAAACTTATCGGCGTGTTTTCTACCGACATTTAATTTACAAACACTTTCTCTTGGTATCGCGTTTCTTAGACTTCCGCCGTTTAATGAACTAATACGAACATTATAATCAAGTCCTAAATAAAGTAATCGATTCATAATTTTATTGGCATTTCCCAATCCTTTATGAATATCCATACCACTATGTCCGCCTTTCAAACCTTTTACCGTAATCTTTATACCAGCATCACCATGAGCTCCGTCTTTTTCATTGTAGTTTCTCTTTGCCGTAACATCAATACCACCGGCACAACCTATATCAATTTCATCATCTTCTTCGGTATCTAAATTCAAAAGAATTTGTCCCTGTAACACTCCAGCTTTTAACTCAAAAGCGCCAGTCATACCAGTTTCCTCATCAATGGTAAATAAGGCTTCAAGCGCAGGGTGTTGAATATCTGTACTTTCTAAAAGAGCCATTATTGCAGCTACGCCCATACCATTATCAGCACCTAAAGTGGTACCCTTAGCTTTTACCCAGTCTTCATCAACATACATTTCTATTCCTTGAGTATCAAAATCGAAAGTAGTATCTGCATTTTTTTGGTGCACCATATCTAAATGACTCTGCAATGTTATCATTTTCTTGCCTTCCAGGCCCTTAGTAGAAGGTTTTCTAATAATAACATTACCAATGGCATCAGATAAAGTTTCTAAGCCAAGGGCATTACCAAATTCTAACATAAAACTTATTACCCTTTCCTCCTTTTTAGAGGGTCTAGGTACTGCGTTTAATCTTGAAAAATTTTTCCAAACAGCCGTTGGCTCCAATTTATTAATATCCATACATTATTTTTCACGGTTAGTGCCCACAAAAATACTGATAGAAAAAGGATTTCGCTATTTTTGAGATAATGAAGATAACTTTTAAGAATGCCATTGCAATTTCATTGATTCCCCAAATCATTATCGTCAAATGGCTAGGTACACGACCAGATTTAGTTGAACAGTATTACAGTACAGGGTTGTACCCCGTTATTTCTAAATTCTTTAGACTGCTCTTCGGGTGGGTTCCCTTTTCTGTTGGTGACATTCTTTACTTTGTTCTGCTAATTCTTGCGCTTGTTTACCTTATTAAAAACAGAAATTATATATGGCGACATAAGCTTCAATTTCTACAGAATATAGCTATGGTTCTCTCTGTTACTTATTTCACATTTCATGTAATGTGGGGTATGAATTATTATAGAGAACCGCTGGCTGAAAAATTAGAGTTGGTTCCTAATAAAGATTATCAAGATTTGTTAGAATTTACAGAACGATTAATTCGCAAAACCAACGAATCTCAATTTACCATTACAAAAGACTCCAGTTTAGCCGTTAATATCCCGTATTCTCAGAAAGAAATTTTTGATAAAACCATACAGGGTTATGATCACTTAAAAACAATACATCCGTTTTTGGTCTATGATCGTCCAAGTTTAAAAAAATCATCGTTCAGCACCGGATTAACATATATGGGCTACGCCGGATATTTAAATCCGTTTACCAACGAGGCTCAAGTAAATGACTTGCTACCTAACTTCAGATTTCCATTTGTGGCAGGTCATGAAGTGGGTCACCAATTAGGATACTCCGCCGAAAACGAAACAAATTTTATCGGTTACTTGGTAACGTCTAATAATGAAGACATATATTTTAAATATGCAGCATATGCCTATGCTTTAGGGTATTGTTTAAATGATGTAAGACGCACTGACACCGAAGACTTTGACAAATTAATGTTACTATTAAATTCTGGTGTGAAAAACAATTTTCAAGAAATGTCCATATTCTGGAATTCTTACGAAAACCCTATGGAACCTGTTTTCAAATCTATATTCGATACTTTTCTAAAAGCGAATAATCAAACCGAAGGTATTAAAAGTTATAGTGCCGTTGTTTTATTTTTAGTTGCCTACCATAAAAATCACCCACTTTAATACAAGGTTAGAACTTCGTATTCTAAATATAGTATCACTGCTCTTCTTATAATATTTTAAGAAAATAATTACTATTCGAAATAACGATCTACCGAACTGTTAAACAAAAGTGAAAGAGACCAATTTTACTGCAAAATCCGAGTATTTTTAAAACACTAATTCAAACCAAACATAATGAAAAAACTAATTTTTGCGCTATGCCTACTCGGGTATGGCTCATTTTTAACTGCTCAAGATTATTTCCCAGAAAACGCCGGGGTAAAAGTCAATGAAAACAATTATACGGCTTTTACTAATGCGAAAATCTTTGTTACCCCTACACAAGTAATTGAAAAGGGAACTTTATTGATACAACATGGCAAAGTTGTAAGTGCATCAAGTACTATTAGCATTCCGAAAAATGCTGTTGTAATTGATTTACAAGGCAAATCTATCTACCCTTCTTTTATTGATGTATATTCTAAATTCGGAGTAGAACAAGCTAAGAAAAAACCGGGCAGAGGAAGATCTGCCGAGTACGAACCATCGCGTGAAGGCTACTACTGGAACGACCATATTATGCCAGAGAATAAGGCAGTCGAAAAATTCACCTATGATGACAAAGAAGCAAAAGTGCTACGTGATGCAGGTTTTGGTGTCGTTAACTCTCACATTCAAGATGGTATCGCCAGAGGTACTGGTGTTCTTATCGCTTTAAACGGAAACGGAACTAATGCGAATAGAATTTTAGATGACCGTTCTGCACAGTATTTTTCATTGAGCAGAAGTATAGCTAAAGAGCAATCTTACCCTAGTTCATTAATGGGTACTTTGGCTTTATTAAGACAAATGTATAGTGATGCAGACTGGTACTCAAAAGGTAATGCGACTACGAAAGATTTGTCGTTAGAAGCATTGAACAGTAATAAAAACTTAGCTCAAATTTTCGAAGCTAAAGATAAATCTAACGATTTACGTGCCGATAAGATCGGCGATGCCAACGGTATACAATATGCTATTTTAGGTGGCGGCAATGAATTCGAACGTATTGAAGAAATAAAGGCTACCAATGCCAAATATATTTTACCGCTAAACTTTCCAGAGGCGTACGATGTTTCTAACCCATACGCGGTTGGCTATATCTCTTTACAAGATATGCGTTATTGGAATCAGGCGCCATCCAATCCGAAAGTATTGG
>JANQUX010000136.1 GCA_030730545.1 Maribacter sp.
AGCTTCCATTTCTGCACTAATTCTAGCCACTTCTTTCAATCCTATTTCATGGATCTCTGAAGCCGTCATATTTGTTGTCGTATACAACTTAATTTGATGAGCATAGTAGGCATCACCATCTGGTATACCTTGTATTCCACTGGTTTCTCTACCTGCATTTAAATATTCGGTAGCCATAAAGTCATGCAATTCTTTATATGCCGGAATTATTTTATCGGTAATTACAGCGGTATAAACTTCAGTTAATCTTTGCTTATCAGCATCAGAAAAGTCGGCAGGGAAGTTTTTAATCGGACTGTAGAATAAGTTGTCTTCAAGTTCGGTATCAACAACACTAGCCAGTTGAGGTAATACTTTTTTAATCAAAGATTTCGGCAAAACATTTTTAGACTTTATACCTGCTTGCATTTTAGTTTTAGCGGATTGTAACCAAACATCATAATCTTCTAAACGCTTGCTCCAGTTCATATAATCATCAGTCGTCTTAAAAGGTTGCGCGCTTGTGCCACCAGCTAATTGCCCCATCATTAGATTCATAGACCACATTTGATCTATCGGAGTATACTGCTCAAAAGCGAGTCCCTCTAAATTTACTTCACATTCCCATTTTAAAATAGCTTTAGACATGAGCTCACTTTCAGAAAGTTGAGCATTGTCAAATTTCTCAGCTTTTTCTAAATATCCAGTGTAGTAGTTTATTAGTTCTTTCTTGTAACTATCGGAAAGAAAATTTGGTAAAGTATCATTATATCTATTATCACCTTGAAAAGTAGCGGCTAACGGATTCAATTTTAATCCGTCATCATAATAATGAGCCAATAAGGTTATAAAGCCAATATTATGTACCGTGGGGTTGGTAGAAATTTCGCCGTTCGTTCTTAGTTGAGCTTGCGTATGTAGCCCAATAGTTAGGGCAAGTAGTATAACTAATTTTTTCATTGAATTGAATATTAAAATATTATAGGTATTTCTTGAACCTGTCCTTTTTATATTGCGGTACAGCTTCGTTGGTCATGAACAGTTCCAGCAAATCTTGAGACTTTTCTTTTGCGAACATCAATTCATAAAATTGTTGAGAGGTAAATGGATTTTTAGATTGTTCAACTAATATCATTTTATCACCAGCAGAAACAAGACCTTCTTCCAGTATTTTTACGTAAGTGCCTGGGTGATTATGGGCAATAAATTCTTTAAGTATTTTTTGCGTTCCAAAACGGATGCCTAGTTTATAACAAGGCTCACGTGGTTGAGACACTTGTACAATAGCTTTACCGAGTTTATAAATATCGCCGACACGAATTTTAGACTCATCGAGACCTTCTACGGTTAGGTTTTCACCGAACATACCCCAGTCCCATTCTAAATCTGGGTAAAGATTCTTCCAATGATCATAATAGTCGGCAGAGAAAAGATAGCATGCTTTGTTGGTGCCACCATGGTGAACACGGTCTATTACAGTGTCATCTTTAACATCATTTTTAGTTAGAAATAAACTTTTAGAAGTTGGGTATTTAAATATGCCGGTTTGCTCTGTGGCGCCGTTCCATTCAAAAGTTACTGCATCTCCTATGTTCGTTGAAATCACCTTCATGGGGTG